>CAYVXS010000407.1:0-3551 GCA_964454885.1 uncultured Pirellulales bacterium | reverse complement strand
TATAATTACAGCTCTCGGAAAAGCAATGTAGGACGGTAAGGTCGTGTAATATATAAAAATAAGAAATATCGACTCGCAGAGAATCATAGTTGCCAAAATCAGCAGTGACATGACTGTTGAGCCTGTCTTTTAGAAGGAGAAGAAATGAACGGGAAAATCAGACCGATACTTTTTTTAGTTGTTATAGCACTTTTTTCGACGGATAGTTCACAGGCTGCTTCAATCTGGGCCAAGAGGGGCAAAAATATGAAGGATTTATATGCCGATGATGTGGCCCGGCAGATTGGCGATATCCTGACAATTAAAGTCACGGAAAACAGCACCGTTGACAACAAGGCTAAAAGAGATTTGAAAAAAGAAACCGACAGGTCAACTACTTTTAACGGGGAGGTGGGGAATTTTGCAGACCTCGGTGAGTTCGGTATGTCTGCCGAATCGGGTAACGAGCTGACAAGCAAGGCCGATTACAAAGACGAGAGAAAATTTACCGACAATATCACAGTAGTCGTTGTGGATATCCTCCCGAACAATAACCTTGTTGTTATGGGGAATCGGCAGCGTAATATCGCGGGTGACATCCAGACAATCGAAATCAGCGGGATTGTCAGGCCGAGTGACATTGAATTCGATAATACGGTTAAAAGCGAGCAGGTTGCGGATTTTCACCTTTTGACAAAAAACGATGGTGTAGCCGCTCCATATACCAAGCCCGGCTGGCTCGGGGCAATATTCGATCTTATCTGGCCGTTTTGATGACAACCGGTTTTAGCCGTACTTGGGAAGAAACTTATGAAACAGACAAGACAAGCAAAAAAACAATATCACCTTGCGATACTGGTAACAGTTGCGCTGATAGTATGCAGCTTTATATCAAATACCGCCAGGTGTGAGCGTATCAAGGATATCGCTGATATTCAGGGGCTTCGCGGTAATCCACTCAGAGGGGTTGGTCTGGTTGTAGGTCTGTCGAACAGCGGCGACAGCTCACTACTGTCAAGGCAGATACTGACTAATGTATTAAGAGATTCCGGCCTGGTGCTGAGTCCTTCGGATTTGTCCGGTGGTAATATTGCCGTCGTAATTGTCACAGCGGATTTGGGACCTTTTGCTCGTGAGGGCTCTCGAATAGATGTCGATGTTTCGGCTATAGGTGACGCCAAAAGCCTTCAGGGCGGCACTCTATTACCAACACCTCTGAAAGGTCTCGACGACCAGGTTTATGCCATAGCCGATGGCGGTGTTTCGATAGGTGGCTGGACGGCATCGGGTGACAAGGCCTCGGTAACGAAAAATCATCAGACGGTGGGACGAATACCGAACGGAGCAATTGTCGAGAAGGAGGAGATTGCAACATTTATAGAAAATATCGCCGGACATCGAATTGTCACATTGAACCTGAGAAACCACGACTTTTCAACCGCGGAACAAATAAGCAAAGTAATCAATCAGGATTTCCCGGACAGTGCCGTCGTTTCCGATGCCGGTACAATCCAGGTTAAAATTCCCCCAAAAATTAACGCCGACGGAATTGCAGGCTTCATCTCCGATATTACGAAACTCGACGTTAAGGTCGATGTCCCCGCCGTAGTCGTTATCAACGAACGGACCGGAACGATTGTTGTCGGTGAAAATGTTGGTATATCCGCTGTGGCAATATCCCAGGGCAGTCTCGTTGTTAAAATCGCGGAGACCGAACGTGTCGTTCAGCCGATTGCTCCGTTCTCCGATTCCGGCACGACCGAGAGGATTCCGGAGACAACTGTCGGAGTCGAAGAACAGCAGGCGCATCTGATTCCTGTATCCCGGTCGGTTACGGTTTCGGAATTGGCCAAAAGCCTCAACGGAATTGGGGCAACACCAAGTGACATGATAGCTATATTCAATGCCTTAAAGGCGGCCGGAGCTTTACAGGCTAAATTAGTAATAATGTAGGAAAACACCGATGGATATCGAAACGCCGATTGTTGCCGGAAATGTATCATCGATTCTGCCTTTGAGCCGGCTCGATAAGTTGAATCAGGATGGTATGTCGGAGCAGGAGAAAGAGCAAATCGCCAAGGATTTCGAATCCCTTTTGTTAAATAAATTGCTGGACGAGATGAAAAATACTATTGGTGAATGGGGTTTTGAGAAAGACGGGCCCTCCTCACAGATACAGGGGATATTTTGGATGTATCTTGCCCGTGATATCGCAGATAACGGAGGTCTCGGATTGTGGAAGGACATATATAAAACATTGCCGAACAATGGTTCAGAAAATTCGGCGGGTAATTCGATGGATAAACAATTATGAAAACAGGTGCGATTGAAATAGAAGATAAAATTGACGAGCTGCTGGTTTGCCTCGACAAAGACATTGAGCATATCCAAAATAACCTAATCGATCTCGACCGGTTGCGAACCCTGGTTATAAAGCGTGACGATGCGGCTTTAAGCAGATTGCTCGAAGAAATTCAGTCCGAGTCGGAGATATATAAGGAGCAGGAATCGAAACGACAGTCAATAAGAACGGAATTGGCGAAGTCTTTAGGCTGTATGGCCGGGGAAATGACTTTATCAAGGCTTGAGTTATTTGTGACCGAACAGAAGAAATCTCTTATTATTCAGAAAAAGGCCAAACTAAAAGCGTTGATCGAAAAGCTCAGGAAAGAATATTTAAGTACGGCCAGGCTTTTGTCCGAGTGTGCCAGATTCAATAATATGCTGTTAAGAAGTATCTTCGATCTCGGCAATGTCGGAATGGTTTATTACAACGCCAACGGCACAACAAAAACGCAGAATGAGTCGGCCTTTGTTAATATGAAACTCTAATAAATCCAATCCTGAATTTTAATGGAGCCGGTAAGTGGATAGTTTTGATATAGGAATAAGCGGTCTTGACGCGGCACAGAAAGGTTTTGATGTCATTGGTAATAATATTGCCAATGCGGCCACCGAAGGATATCACCGTCAGAGGTTGAATCTTACTCCGGCTTATGCTTCCCAGGTAGGATCGATTCTGATCGGGGGCGGTGTCGATGTGGCCGAAGTATCCAGGATGGTTGACACCCTTTTGGAGAATGAGATTTTACGTCAACAATCCTCGTACGGCCAGGTCTCTAAAGAAGTTGACGCGTTACGTACGATAGAGACCTCATTTGGGGAGCTTTCGACGGAAGGCGGCCTGAATGAGGCAATAGACGAGTTTTTCAATGCCTTGCAGGACCTCGCATCCAATCCGAATCAGACGGTCTGGCAAAATCAGGTTTTAACAGCGGCAGAAGCGATGGCTAATCGTTTCAGAGCGTTGGATGAATTTCTGACGAACCTGGAAAGCCAGATCACACTGGAAGCGGAACAAACAATCGAAGAAGTTAACAATCTTATCAAAACAATCGCAGAACTAAACGACAATATCGAAAGACAGGAAATACAGGGTGGCCAGGCCAACAACCTGCGTGACAAAAGGGACCAGTGTATAACGGAACTTTCCAAATTAGTCAGTGTTCAAACCCAGGAAAGAGAGTACGGTGTTGTCGATATAAGTATTGCGGGGATACCTGTTTTGACGG
>CAYVXS010000406.1:1905-3552 GCA_964454885.1 uncultured Pirellulales bacterium | reverse complement strand
TTCCTCGGTAAGAGAATAACTGTCACCAGCATCGATCCGGAAAATCCTGATATAGTAGCTGCCACAATCATAGACGGTTATCGCGCCGGCAGCGTGGTAATTTTCAAAAGCGGCGAGGGCCCGGAAGCGGTATTGAGCGGCTTTACAATCACCGGCGGATTCGGCACATACGACGAGACTTTCGGGGAAGGTAACAACATTCTTTGGGGAGCGGGTATCTATTGCACGAATTCTTCGCCAACAATCAAAAACAACGTAATCAAAGGTAATACCGGACTGCAGATAGTTGACCAACAAAATCCCGATACCTGGCGATTAGGTTACGGTGGCGGAATAAGCTGTTTCAATTCCAACGCGGTCATATGTCGAAATGTCATTAAAAACAACAAATCATTCGCCGGCGCCGGAGTAATGACATATCTTGGCAACCCTACCGTAAACAACAATTTGATATACAACAATTCCGCATATGTCGGCGGCGGGCTTGTCCTGCTTGCATCAGGTAATATAATTAACAATACAATAGTAGGTAACGATGCAAATCTCCAGATCGAAGGCAGTACAGGTATAGCCGGTAACATCTACGCTATCTCTGATCCTGAATTTGGTGCCGGCCAGTATCTTATATCAAACAATATAATCTGCGATGCGAAATCCGGATACGGGGTATTAATGTCCGGCTCCGGAGGGGGTTTGATCATATCAAATAATGTCTGGAATAATTCTCCGTCGAATTACGCTGAGGAGGACACGCAAACCGGAAATATCGGCCAGGGCAGAGGAACGGACAAAACCGGAAGAAACGGGAACATATCCGAGAACCCGCTTTTTGTTGATCCGAACAATAATGATTATCATCTTCAATTCGACTCTCCCTGCATAGGCGCCGGCAACGTCAGTTACATTTCGGAACCGAACACGACGGTGGACATAGACAATGAGCCTCGAATTTATGGTTGGAGTGTAGATATAGGGGCAGACGAGTATGTGGGATACATCAAGCCCACCGCTTACGCAGGTCCGAATCAATACATTTCAACATCGGGATTGGTGACGCTCGACGGCAGCGGCAGCTATTTTTACGATCCAAACGGAATTATGCTGTTTAGCTGGACACAAGTTGACGGCCCTGCGGTTACACTGAGTAATCCCAATAGTGCCCAACCGACATTTATGCCGGAACAAGAAGGTGAATACCTGTTCGAGCTGATTGTCAGCGACGGTATATATGACAGCGAGCCGGATGAGGTCTCGATTTTCGTTCAGAATCTGGAGCCTGCTGTAACCGACCCAAACCAGTAAATCACCTCACCCGGTGAATATATTAGCTAAGCACTGGAGACACCTGTTCTAAAGAACTTAGAAAGATAAAAATTTTAATATACATAAGGATTATTTGATTTCTATACTGCAAGCCCTGAACAAATTAACACATGTAAACATATCAGTATCCATTAATACGAATAATTCATCGCGATGAATAACAAGAAAAAGGTAGCTTATTATAAGCTCGCAACAAAACGAAAATATTTTTGAAAATCACACAAAAAGAACAAAGTCGTAACAAATCAGTAATATTTGAACTGTAAATTGCGATGGATAAAACAAGGTAAAGCCAAAATTCAATCCTAATCCCCTGTAACCACT
>CAYVXS010000406.1:0-1895 GCA_964454885.1 uncultured Pirellulales bacterium | reverse complement strand
ACAAGTAACATGAAATTATTGCTAATTATATACGTCCTTATATATAGTATGAAAATATAAACTCTAATTGTATGTTAAGTAGATACGGAGGCGAATTCTTAATGTTCTTTTTTAGCTCTATGATTGTTTTACATATCATAGCCGCCTAAAACTGAATTTGTTTTCTGAAACTTAATAGAGCATTAATTCTTAAAATGTAAATTCCACAGGAAAGGGAAGAAATGAAAAAGTCAATTCTGCTGGGCCTTATATCGATATTATTCACACAAACTCAAGCACTAACAGCAATACGACCGGTTCCGTCTGAGTATGCAACCATTCAGGCGGCAATAGACGACTGCAATGACGGCGATACTGTAATTGTCAGCCCCGGTACCTATGTTGAGAAAATAAATTTCAACGGCAAAAACATAATTCTCACAGGTACCAATCCAAACTATCCTGAAATTGTCGCCACTACGATTATCGAGTGCCCGCCGCCGACAACATCCAGAGGACAAACACCTGAAAACAAGGACAGCACCATAACGTTCGAAAATGGTGAAACTTCTGAAGCTGTAGTAGCCGGCTTTACAATTACCGGTGGATATGGGACCTTTTTACAAGCTGAACTTGCAGGTAGAGATGTCATTATCGGGGGGGGGATTTATTGCTTTAATTCATCCCCCACCATCGAAAAGAATGTAATCATAAACAACCACAACGAAACTGCCATGCAAACACTCAATATAGAAGGTTGGGGAGCGGGAATTGGTTGTTTTTTCTCAGGTGCGACAATTACTCACAATATTATTAAGGACAATTCTGCGACTCTCGGTGGTGGGGTACTGGCGGTCCTCGGTGATGCCAAAATCACGAATAATTTAATATACAATAACTCGGCAACAGCAGGCGGCGGTGTTCTGCTATTGGATGGCGGCTTAATCAATAACACCATCGTAAATAACAGTGCTTCCGACAGTGGTGCTAATGTCTATTTCGTCTCTTATCAGGAGTATGGTCCCTGCACAGCATTAAGCAATATAATCAGCTATGCTCATGGCAGTGGAAGTATATTCAGGGAAGGTTCAATACCCGAGGATCGAATAGAATTTAATAACATTTGGGACGTTGCTGGAAATATATTTATGCCGGCCACCAAGACAAAAGATGCCCGCGGTAATATTTACCAGGATCCATTGTTTGTTAATTTGCAGGCTAATGATTTTCGATTGCAAATGGATTCACCCTGTATAAACGCCGGTGAGCCCAATTACATCATCGAAACGGCTGAAAAGGATATGTACGGTAATGACCGGCTTATCCACGGGCGGATTGATATAGGAGCCGCAGAATTCGGCGGTAATCTCAGGCCCGTCGCCGATGCCGGTGACGACCAGTCGCTCGATGAGCTTCCTGAGTTTGTCACACTTGAGGCAAGCGGCTCGTATGATCCGGATGGTAATAAGAATCTGACTTACCGCTGGTCCCAGGTCTCGGGAATATCCGTTATATTAAAAGATGCTGATACTCCCACTGCAATGTTCTCACCGACTGATTATGGAGCTTATACATTTGAGCTGGTAATTAGCGACGGTCTTTTTGAAAGTCTGCCGGATAGTGTCTGTGTTGTTATAGATAATGGATATATCCCAGTCGCAGATGCCGGTCTGCCGGTATATACAGATGGAAATGCCGTCACTTTAAATGGAACAAAATCCCATGATCCCGATAATTCAGGTGATTTGTTGTATTACTGGGAGCAAATTTCCGGGCCGCCCGCAGTAATTGAGGATGCAAACACCGCTGTTCCAACAATCAGCGGCCTTATCCAGACGGATGCACTTCAAATATGCGAGTTCCAGCTTATTGAAGTGCATCCGTCTGGATAAGGCCGCTGATTGTTGGAACAGCGG
>CAYVXS010000405.1:0-3557 GCA_964454885.1 uncultured Pirellulales bacterium | reverse complement strand
CAGGCCAAAATGGATGAGCTTGCGAAACGTTACAGTGATGGCCAGGGGGATCATTTTGACGGTGTTACGGTCGGATACAAGGATTGGTGGTTCAACTGCCGGCCTAGTAATACCGAGCCGTTATTGAGATTGAATTTAGAGGCCAAAAGTAAGAAAACGCTCGACGAAAAGCTATCCGAAATTACCGGATTATTAGGCGAGCCGGTTTGATAAAACCGTAGTATGTATGCTTATTGCCGGTATGTCACCTCTTGCGGTGCAGAGACAGGGGAGAATAAGAAATGGAAATTCAAACAAAGACATTTCAGACGCCTAATGGTTTAGTTGAAGGCATTGAGGTTAATTGGTCCGGTTTTGGTGTTTTGTTGGTGACCGGTTCAAAAGGTTTTTTAGCCTGCCCTGCATTTGATGCCGATGCCTGCCAAAGGTACGGCGTGGCCTGTGCCATAGTTGAAAGCACGCCTGATAATCCGATCGGCACATTAGAGCGTTTTCCGGATCGCAAAGTCACAAAAGCAAACTCGAAAGCCGAAGCTTTAGGAATAAAAAAAGGTATGGATGTAGGCGAGGCCTTTGCGTTTATTGCATAGATTTGTACAAATCCAGAATTAAATCCATTGGATGGAATAATGTCCGGAAAATACCGGATGCAACCAAGGCCGGTAAAAGGCCGTGCAAATTGTGTAATCCGTAAAATTCGAGATGGAACGAATTTGAATAATGAGACTTCAGTTTATCGTATGTAAGGTCATGCAAAGAGAGGCGTATTTTTGTGCCGCCCGGTCCAGAAATATTGTCGATGTTGTTTTAATGGAGCAGGGCCTGCATAATGAGCCGGACAAACTCAGGGCCGAGGTGCAGAAGGCACTCGATAAAACAACCGATGTTCAAGGCAGGTCTTATGATGCTTCGCTGTTGGGATACGGCCTGTGCAGCAACGGTATTGTCGGCCTTTCGGCGAAAATCCCGATTGTGGTGCCTCGCGGGCATGACTGCGTGACGTTATTGCTCGGCTCGAAGGAAAAATACCGCGAATATTTCGACTCTCATCCCGGCATTTACTGGTACAGCCCCGGCTGGATAGAGACCGGCACGCAGCCGGGCAAAGAACGCTGCGAAAATCTGCTCGAACAGTATAGGCAGAAATACGGGCCGGACAATGCACAATATCTTATGGAGCTTGAGCAGGACTGGATAAAAAAGTACAGCCGGGCCGTCTATATCGACTGGGGGCTCGGTGACAGCGAGTACTATAAGCAGTACACTAAGCAATGTGCCGATTTTCTCGGCTGGGATTATGACGAGCTTAAAGGCGATCCTGATTTGTGCCGAAGACTTGTTGACGGCCAATGGGACCAAAGCGATTTTCTCGTTGTCGAGCCGGGGCGGAAAATCAGCGAGGACCTGACTAACGAAGGTATAATCACAGCCGAATAACAAAATATGCTGACAAGCGAAATAATAGCTTCTGTAATTTTTCTTTCTGTAGTTGCGGCAGTTTACATTCTGGAATTATATTTTTTTGCCGTCTTTGCTGTCGACAGGTTCCGAAAGAGACACGGGACAAATATCCTCCGGACAAAACCTGCCATACTGGTTCACGTTTTGGCCGGCATTGGAATAATCTGCTTTCTGTATGGCCATTTTATTGAGCCTTACCGGATCGAAGTTAATATAATCCCGGTTCGAACGGAGAAACTCAAACAAACAAGCTTCCGTATTGTGCAAATTTCAGATATGCATTGCGACAAAAAGCCGCGAAACGAGAAGACCATTGTAAAACTTATTAATAATTTAGAACCGGATGTTATAGTTTTCACAGGCGACGCCGTAAATACTCCTGCTGCTTTGTCGAGATTTAAGGAAACGATGAGTAAACTCAAGGCTCCTCTTGGGAAATTCGCCGTTTACGGAAATTGGGAAACCCGGCATTGGAAAGACCTGGACTATTATACCGGGACCGGTTTTAACCTGCTGGATCTCGAGACAATTGTGCTTACCAAGAACGGTGAAACGCTCACTGTTTCCGGGTTGAACTGCGATCATTGGAAAGATGTTAAAAAATGGCTTAAGGGGCTATCGGCGGAGCGTTTTAATATATTTCTACATCATCACTCCGGTCTGGCGGAAGAAATTGGACACTATAATGTCAATCTTTACCTTTGTGGGCATACACACGGGGGCCAGGTGGCGCTGCCATTCTATGGAGCGTTGATTACCCTGTCAAAAACCGGTAAAAAATATGAGTCCGGGATGCATAATGTCGGCGGGATGAAACTATATGTAAATCGCGGGATTGGAATGGAAGCTTTTCCGGCGCCGCAGGTGCGTTTTCTGGCCAGGCCGGAAATATCCGTGTTCGATATTGGGCCGGAAAAATAATTTATTGGCATTAAGCAGGTAAATACTATGGATATTATTACTATTGTAGCTATGGCTTTCGCATTGGCGATGGATGCCTTTGCGGTTTCTATTGCCAGCGGAGCTGCATACAAACAGTTACAGGTACGACATGCCCTGAGAATGGCTGTTTTTTTCGGTGGTTTTCAGGCATTTATGCCGTTAGTCGGAGCTTTAGCCGGGCTTAGTTTCAAAGAATATATCGTTGAATATGACCATTGGGTTGCTTTTTTTATTTTAGCTGCTGTCGGCGGTAAAATGATTTATGAGTCATTAAAAATCACAGAGGTCGAGAAGAACTACAGCCCCTCCAACATTCTTGTCTTGCTTGCACTGTCTGTTGCAACCAGTATCGATGCCCTGGCAATTGGCGTTACTCTTTCTCTTGTAGCAGGTTCTATCGTGTTTGAGGTTATTGTAATAGGTTTGGTGACATTTCTGCTATCGTATATAGGGGTAATCTTAGGCAAAAAATTCGGCCATATTTTTGAGAACAAAATAGAAGTAGTCGGGGGGCTGGTTCTGATAACTCTTGGCGTGAAGATTCTGCTTTACCATTAGGTATGGCTTAGACCAGAATATACGGTTTTCTGAGCGGATTCTTGCGGCAAGGTGGGAAAACGATATAATACGAATTGTCTATTAACAGTCCGATGCAAAGTTATCTTATCGAAACATAAGTGGTTATTTGAATGGATTCCAAAGTATATTTTGTTAAAGCCTCTGTCAAAGACGGCGAAAAGGTGATTTCTGAAAAGGCGCGTCACTTATTTCGGACCGGCGGTTTCTCCGGATGTTTCAAAGAGAATGATTTTACGGCAATTAAGATCCACGTGGGGGAAGGCCGCAATAATACATATATAAAAGCTCCATACGTTAAGGGATTGATCCACGAGCTGGTGGAGCTTAATACAAAACCGTTTTTGACGGATACCTGCACTTTATATGTCGGCCAAAGAAACAATGCTCTGAATCATACGGTTTTGGCCGCCGAACACGGATTTAGCTCGGCCGGGCTTGGCGTACCGTTCATTGTTTCCGATGGATTGTTCGGAACTACTGAAACTGCGATTGAGATAAACGGCCGACATAACAAGAAGGTTTTCATTGCGACTGATATCGTCATGTGCCAATCGGTTCTTTCTGTCGCTCACGTT
>CAYVXS010000404.1:0-3566 GCA_964454885.1 uncultured Pirellulales bacterium | reverse complement strand
TTTTATGGTCGAGCCGACTGTTTCGTAATGGCCGCGATGGATCGTATAAAGGACCGCCTGTGGTCCTATGTCACGGATAGTGACATTCGAGACAGGCTCGGCCTGACTATCGCGGTTGCATATTGAGCAGATGATAATTATCTCTGTCATCACGACCGTCGCAAGTATTTGAACTATTCTTTTTTTTCTCATAATAGGCCCCCGTAAACCACTCGATACCACTTTATTTTTTTACGAGCAGATTCACTATAAACACCGGGAATTTTTTAACATTCGTTTGTTACGGTTTTGTTACCGTTGTGATACATTTTTATTAATTTTCAATATTTTAGCTTCTTCAATTTCAACGAATATCAGAGTATTACTATAAAGGGATTCTCTTTATATATTCCCGGCGATATTGCTTACTTATACTAACTATATAATTTGACGTTTGAGGGAGAGATTTATTACAAAAATAAAATCTATTTTGGGAAAAATACATAATTCCCACAATCTGTTTAAAGTCGGTACGCGGGCAAAAGCGTTACGGCTAATCATTTTCCTGCCGGATGGGAAAAATATGTAAAATTACTCGATTTTGTTTAGTTTTTTTGAAGAATTTTGATACTTACACGGTATATTATACAGAACAGTAAAACAGATATTTGGAGGTGCAGGAAAATTAGCTGTTTATTCCCGGCGTTGGTTATGATTGTTTTCTGGGGCCTTATCATTCGACTTTGGGTCTTTGACGGTTTCAAGCTGCCGCTTCTTTTTATTGGTGTTTGGATAATTGGTTTGGCTTGTTTCAAATCGATGGAAGGATATGAGTATTTATTTATGGGCTACGAAGCTGTTCTTGCCCTGGGGATGATTATAATACAAGGTTGCAAGGGATATTACTGAACTTTTTTAAGCGGCAACTGCTTTTAGTAGAACTTTCGTCTTTCATGCATCGTCCACTTGTACCTTAGGTATCGTCCATCTCCTCTCGTGTAATGTCACTCGTCTATCCTCATCGTCATTCCGAGTGTAACCGAGGAATCTATCAAAAAATATCTTTGCGAGGTCCTGTTTCTTCTTGTCGCCAGCTGCCCCGACTTATGTCGTGAGACACAGGGGCCAGAAGACAAGAACGGGGCTGCGGTAATCTTTATCTGGATATATATAAGGAACAGTTGACATCTACGGAGGGTCTTTACTTACCGTATGATTGTGGTGTTCAATCTCGTAGGCGATCAGGAATTGTAATGTTCGCCCGCGGGTATCGAAGACTCGGCGTCCATCGATGAACACCGAGGGCGTACCATCAATACCCAGACTAATGCCCAGGTTAATGTCTTCCTGGACTTTGGCGAAAGCCTTTTCTCCGTGGCGGTACGCCTCGAATTGGTCGCGATTCATCCCCAAATTCTTGATTAGGGACGCTGTGGTCAAATTTCTTTCAGATTGCGGATTGGACAGGAATTCGTGGAAAGCCCAGAACTTACCCTGCTCCCGTGCGGCCTCGGCTGCCCACGCAGCTTCACAGGCTCTCGGATGCAGTTCCATCTTGACCATGGAATTACAGGTACTGTCCAACGGGAAGTGTTTGAAGACGATGTTCAGCTTATCCTTAAACTTTCTCGCTAAACCGGGAATTGTCTGTGCCAGTTGTCTGCATCCCGGGCACTGAAAATCGTTGAAGACGACCATTCGTACCGGGGCTTCCGCCGGGCCTAACTGTGCATCGTCGTCACTGACGGGAATCTCGTGCTTCAGGCCCGACTCGAACAGGGCGATGGTCTGCTTCGGGTTAAAAGGAGCTATCCCTGCACGGGTGCGAAGCGTGTATTCGACAAATACCCATTGGTAGATGACCACGGCTACTAAACCCGGCACGAGGAATCCCACCAGCTTCCACCGCATCGCGACGGGATCGGCCGGCTTGCCTCCCACAAGATATCTGATTGCTCTGGCCACTGCCTGGATTATTTGGACAAGAGAACGCCCGGTCAATCGCTTCAGCGGAAATAATAACAACAGATTAATCGCGTGCACCACGGCACACATGGGACAGAAAGGTGACAAATCGGTGACCATTGCGACAAACAGCGCAATACTGCCTAAAGCGGCACCCAAAGATAGAAGAAATGCGGCTGTAGTCGCTTCGTACTTAAATGGCTCGCCGACAGCCCACCCAAGAAGCAGCAGCGAGGCCAGCGTGCCGTAATAGACCATCCCCCAGCCCGCTAAAGGCAGTCCCAACTGTACAGCCAATGGACTGCGCAGCGCGTCATCGCAGCCTGCTCCGAACAGGGCCGAACAAAAATCAGTTCCCGTTTGGGCAGACAGATCAGTAAGTACGAAGTGACGCCAAAGCAGGTAGCCGGAAATCATCGATCCCAGCCCAATCAGTGTCAGACAAAAACACTTCATTGCAGAAGACCACTATACATCATGGAGGCCGTGGCTCGCTGTTGTCCACGGCCTCCGATAGAACTGTTTTAAGTATCAGTCAATTCGAAATAATCGGATAGTGACTAATTCGCTGCCGGACCCTCAGGATTCTCCGGTCCCGGCTCCTCCGGCTCCTCGTCCGATGGGACAAAGAAGACACAGTTGGCGTTCGGGAGTTTGATATCGCAAAAATCCTCGATCAAATCCCTTAAATCTTTGTCCAGATCGCAATACTCCGTACTGTCGCCGTGTTGTGTCACGTGTGTATCAACGGCGTTCTCCGATACCTCTATTACCTTGCCGAAGACAAGGACACCACAAGGTCCAAGATCCAGGATATCATTTGCCGAGTTAACGTGGCAAATGAGGACCTTCGGCTCCGGCCTGGCCGCTGTTGCCACATGCGACAGTGCAAGTGCGGCAAGCAATCCGGTAACACAGAATAAAATAAGTAAACGTTTCATAATCAATCTCCTTACAAATTACAATTTTCTTCACCCACACTTCACGAAAAAGTGTTTCGAGGCGTGTTTTGCCCTGATTTCGTAATATTTTCTGATTTCAGGTACTGATAAATATATCAAAACCGAACTTTTTCGGGCTAATTTTTTATGGCATATTTCAATTCATTCGATGAGCATTAATGTTGGAAAGTAAAGAAAAGGATGGCGAATAGAATATAATCCTTTCCTCTTTTTTGATTTTTCAACAAAAAATAGCCTTTATATCAAACGGAAGCTCTGCAAGAAAAAAGAGAAGCTTCAATCCAGGATACATTAATATTAACATATTTATATAAAAGTCAAGATAAAAGAGGATTAACTTTTTGTTAGGACCTCACGATATTGGTAAATATCTTTGGCGTTTTTGGGAGGATTAGGATTGATTTCAAAAAGCAAAAAAATGTAAAAAACATTTGCGGGATTTATTTCTATTCGTTGGCCGGATGTTTCGTTTCAGCTACGCTTCGCTGAGCATGACAGAGGAAGGGAGAAAAATTGAAAAAATTCATTTGACAGCAAACAAAACATATAGTTTAATATATACAAAACAGAATATAGAATACAGTAGTCAGAAGACAGCAGAAAATAGCGGAAATAAGCAATTCTTAGTGCCTTATGCACTTTTGCAATTTGCATTTATAC
>CAYVXS010000403.1:0-3571 GCA_964454885.1 uncultured Pirellulales bacterium | reverse complement strand
TGAAAACAAACCCAATCCTTCGACAAGCTCAGGATGAGACAACACCAGTTTTATGGTGGATTTTATCACAGTTTTAGAACTGCTAACTTGAATATCAAAAATTTCATGGTATCCTGCTGCAATATATGAAACTAAAAGTAGAAAAATCACGTTTGAACGGAACAGTAGCGATTCCCGGCTCGAAATCGCATACGATCCGCGCCGTCGCGATTGCCTCTTTGGCCGATGGCAGAAGTCTTATCCAAAGGCCTCTAAGTTCGAGCGATACGCTTTCGGCGGTGGCCTGTTACAGGGCCTTGGGAGCCGATATCGATACAACCGATCCGCTACTGTGGAAAGTAACCGGCACAGGCGGTAATATCACCAACCCGGATGATATTATCGATGTCGGCAATTCAGGCACGACTCTGCGGATAGCAATAGGCTCGGCCGCCTTAGCCCCACCCGGCAAAGGTACGACATTCACCGGCGATGAGCAGATTCAGACACGCCTGATTGAGCCGCTTATGAATTCTCTCAATGAACTTGGTGCGAAATGCAGGAGTCTGAAAAATAACGGCAAAGCACCGCTGGAAATAATCGGCAGGATTAAAGGCGGCAAAACTTCCATCGCCGCCTTCACGAGCCAATATCTATCCAGCCTGCTTTTATGCACGCCTTTAGCGCCGGCGGATACGGAAATTGACGTTACTTTGCTCAACGAGCCGGGATACGTGCAAATGACTTTAGACTGGCTCGATAAGCAGCAAATCGAATACGAAAATCATCAAATGCGGAAATTCCACGTCAAAGGCAACCAGAATTATAAGGCCTTCGATTTGCCTGTAGCCGCCGATTTTTCCAGCGCGACGTTTTTCCTTTGTGCGGCGGCACTTTTGGCCGACGAGGTAACTTTGCTCGGTCTGGATTTCGCGGATTCCCAGCCGGATAAAGCGGTGGTTGAATATCTCAAAGCGATGGGGGCGGATATTACCATTGGGCCTGATTCGGTGAAGATCAAGGCATCGCAGCTAAAGGGAACGGAAATAGATATGAACGCGACGCCGGATGCATTGCCGGCGATGTCGGTAACGGCGGCTTTTGCCGAGGGCGAGACGCGCTTGGTGAATGTACCGCAGGCGAGAAATAAAGAGACCGACCGGATCGCGTGCATGGCGGCGGAGTTGCAAAAAATGAACGTAGATGTTGAAGAATTGCCTGACGGCATTATAATACGGCACAGTCGGCCCCAACCTGCACAGTTGCACGGATGGGGCGATCATAGAATAGTGATGGCGCTGTCGCTGGCTGCGATGGCTTTGGACGGGCAGTGTGTTATCGATACCGCCGAAGCCATGAACGTGACGTTCCCGAGTTTTGTTGAGTTGATGACAAATCTCGGTGCGAAAATGAAATGTGAATGAAATTACTAACAGAGGAGTAAAAAATGTTAGGATGTCATATTGGACGTTGTTTTCAGGTTACGGTTGCGGGCGGCTCTTACCAGGAGGGTCTTACCTCTGTCTTGCAGGGCGTCCCGCCGGGAATTTTATTGACCGAGCAGGAGATATACGGCGACTTGCTGCTTCGTAAGCCCGGGGCGGATGAATTATCCAGTCCTCGCAAGGAGCCGGACCTGCCGGTAATTTATTCCGGCCTGAATTCCGCCGATACCGTGGAAAACGCCGGGAATAAAAACCATACCAACGGCACACCTCTGGCGATTTTGATTCCGAACCTTGACCGGCATTTTGTTCATATCAAGCAGTATCAGGACACCAACCGCACGCCGCGTCCCGGACATGCCTCTTACGCCTCGTTTATGAAATACGGCCCCGATGACGATGCCATCGGTGCGGGAATTTTCAGCGGGCGATATACGTCAACTATTGTGGCGGCCGGTTATGTCGCCAAGAAAGTTCTGAAAAAATGCGGCATAAAAGTTTTCTCCTACGTTAAAGAAATTGCCGGAGTGCGCTGTCCCGAAGTTGAAGCCGACAAAGCTTTTGAATATACAGAAAGCTACAAGCAGATGCGACGTGACCTCGATCCCTTTTATCAGGAAGTCTATGCCAAAGGCCGTATCAATATGGATATGCGATTCCTCGAAAAAGCGGCGATTCTGGCTGAAATCGAGCAGGAAATAGACGCTATCCGTGATAAGGCCCCTAAAGTCAAGCCAAATGAGGTCCGGGATAAATACGGCGTACACGCGATTGTCAATTGCCCCGATATCGATGCCGCCCAGGGTATGGTCGATGCCTGTAATAAAATTTCGGCAACAGGCGATTCGGTCGGCGGTGTTGTTGAAGTGGTAGTTACCGGCGTCCCGACCGGGCTTGGCGAGCCTGTTTTCTATAAGCTCGACGGCGAACTGGGCAAAATGCTCGGAATCGGGGCCGTCAAGGGCGTCGAGGTTGGTGCCGGATTTGGTGTCAAGGATATGACCGGGTTTGAAAATAACGACCAGATGCACAACGAAAATGGCAAAGTCGTATTCGACTCGAATAACGCCGGCGGAATTACCGGCGGGCTTTCCACCGGACAGCCGATTGTCGTCAGATTAGCGGTCAAACCCACTCCCACAATCGACAAGGAGCAGCATACGGTAGACAAGTACACGCTCGAAAATAAGCAGCTTGCGGCAATTACCCGGCGTGACCCGACGATTGTGGCCCGGATTTGGCCGGTCGCCGAGAATTATACGGCAATGGTGATTCTCGACCACCTGATGATACATTACGGCTATCAGGCACTCAAAGCTAAATAGAAATATCCCTGTTTGGATTTGTGGAGTATAAAAAAACAACGGCGACGTTTATAATTATCAACAATTGTTTAAGTTGTGTTAAATTCAGCCGTTATAAAAAGGCCAAAATAATCGAAATAAACGGCGTGTTGATGCTTTTCAACACACAGTCTCAAACCATATAATAGTTTGTCTCCGAACAGTTATAACAGAACTCAGGAGCGATATAACGAACTTCATTTTTAGCCGTTTTTTGAGGGTAATCGGCGAAATTAGCATGTAAAAGGCATTTTTTTTATTCAGGTATAGCTTTTGCACTTTATATCCGTGTGGCTTTGGGGGAAAATCCACAATCAGGGTGACGAAAAGATGAGGCTAACGTGAGGAGAGTGATTAATGGACGAGGCAAACCTGGAAGACAAACTTAACGAACTGGTCAAGGAATTCGGTGAAGTGGCCGATCCGCAACAAAGAAAGCTGGCACAACTCGCCCAACAGGCTAAGGACAATAGAAAGAAGCTTGAGAAGAGTATCAACAGCCTGCAGGAGTCGCTGGATTACCTGCGGGTCTGCATCAAATATCAGGTCTTCGATCTGGAAGCGACACGCCGGGAAAATGAGTACCTGAGAAAATTGCTTGAGGACAACAGCCAGCAGTAACACGGCAAAAATCCGCAGGCGTGTTTATTCTGAAAATGTCTGCGGGTTGCCTAAAACTTGTTATATGAATCTCAGTTCGATGGGGGGAACGCTGCTTTGCGTAGCAGCATAGCCGTCCATTGCATCATTTCATTTTATTTTAGATTATCAAGATTTTATGCTTTTGTTCTGAATGCTGCTTAT
>CAYVXS010000402.1:0-3582 GCA_964454885.1 uncultured Pirellulales bacterium | reverse complement strand
GACGTAACTTTGAAAGATAGAGCAAAGCCATTGAACAAGTGCGTTGTGGGCATGTGGGTCGATCCGGACCTGGGTGCTTCTAATTCCGGCGATGATGCCTGGTTCGATACCAAAGTTGATATGACTTTTGCCTGGAATCGGTTGGGCATTGCGGCTAACGGTTTGCCCATCGGATATATGGGGTTTGCATTTTTAGAGAGTCCCGGCCTTGCGCACGACGGTATCGATAATGACGATGATGGAATGATCGATGAAAGCCAAAATAACGGCATTGATGATGACCACGACTGGAAACCCTGGGAAGACACGAACGGGAACGGTAAGTGGGATTGCCTGCAAGTTGATGGGGTGTTGGAATGTGAACCCCTGAACGATGACGTCGGACACGATGGACTTGGTCCATTCGATCCTGGTTATCCAGGCCCGGATGAAGGCCAGGCAAATGGCGTTCCGGATGCCGGAGAACCTAATTTCGACCAGACGGATAATGACGAATCCGACCGGGTTGGTTTAACTTCGATGTATCTTAAAAGAACGGACAACCGCCTTACCAGCCCCGAAGAATATTGGCAGACCGAGCTTATACCTGGCACTTTTAAGACGCAGCCCGGGTACCAGGCTGATATTTGCTGGACCTACGGCAGCGGTTATGTCGAATGGAGCAAGTCTGGTGAAACACACCGCTATGCCATCGCCCTGATATTCGGTAATGACAAGGATGATATTATCCGCAACAAGAAGACAATGCAAGTGATTTATGATCATGACTATAACTTTGCCAAGGCACCGAATCAGCCGATTCTGGTAGCAACCGGCGGGAATAAGAAAGTATATCTCAGTTGGGATAATAATGCCGAGTTCTCTTATGATCCCGTTTATGGCAATGATTTCGAGGCTTATTATATCTACAAGAGTACGGAACCGGCGTTTACCGATATTAAAACGATAACGGACGCTTTTGGCAACCCATTACTTTTTAAACCTTTGGCCATTTTTGATAAAAAAGACGGCCTTAAGGGACCGCAGCCTGTAAGCATTGGCAGCGAGATCGGGCCGGAAAGCGATCTTGGGGTTCATTACGACATGGGTACGGACAGCGGCTTAAAGCATTTCTACATCGACGATGACGTCGATAACGGACGTATATATTATTATGCTGTCGTTTCCATCGATATGGGTTACGACCCCAGTTTTTACCCCAAATTATCTCTATTGGAAGGTTTACAGCCGATTTCCCCGACCGAATGTTCGGCAACGATCCAAACCGACCCGCTGGGCCGACCCATATCATTTGACAGGAATACTGCTCTAGTGATACCAACAGAACCAATGGCCGGGTGGGTAGAACCTGGTTTCGATAAAGCGGGGGGCGTTCATAAAACCGGTCATGGTACAGGACATATTGAATTTAAAATTATTAATCCATTTAAAATCAGGCCTGATGAAAAATACCTGCTGGAGTTCCAGGACGATGGTGCTTATGAAAAAATCGATTCTGTTTATACCGGTCATGTAAGCTTTATGAACATACGCTCTGAAACCAGAAATGAAGTTTTAGTTGGAGCCTCTAATCCGAATAACGATACTGAATTCTTTATCGATGGATTTCAGATCTTATTATTCAATGATAAGACAGCTTTGGATACCTCATACTGGGATATCGGAAGTTCAAAGATGATTGTAAACGATATTACAGATAAGCTAAACGGTACGCGTGTCGCCCGTGATTATGAAATAAGAGTTATGCAATTGGGTGCTGATACATCTTTTGCTACAAAGACACTGACAAACTTTCAGGTATGGGATGTTACCGATCATGATAACCCTTTCAAATTAATTTTTTACCACTTTGACGTGGGCAAAGATGGGATGCTAAGCGAAAATGATCAGATTACACTTCTTACAAAAAAGAATAAGGTACTTTGGGGTTGGAAATTTCTGTATCCCGCAAATACGGATAGTACGGCTAAAACACTGCCGCAGGATGGTGATGTTCTAAAAATAGTATCCTACAAAACATTTAATAGAAATGATACTTACGAGTTTACCACATTGGGAAATATAATTAGCAAATCGAAAGCCAACGATGAGTTGGCAAATATCTATGTCGTACCGGATCCTTACATCGCTTATAATGGGACGGAACGTATGGTTATTAGTGAGTCCGAAGGGTTACCGCCGCGAAAGCTTGATTTTGTCGGTCTGCCGAACAATTGTACCGTAACAATTTTTACTGCGGCGGGGAAAATGGTTCGCAAGCTCGAGTATCACTCTATGGATGGTACCCGCCGCCTCACATGGGATATGTTAACTTTGGATGGCCTTGGAATTGCAAGCGGTATTTATTTTTATGCAGTGGAAGCGCCGGGAATCGGGAAAAAAATTGGCAGATTTGCTGTTATCAAATAATAAATGAAGGGTTTAAGTATGGCCAAAATAATCAGATCTATACTGTTTGCATGTTTTGTGATCGTTGTTTCTAATTCAAATGTTTGGCCGCAGTTCATCATAAACGTTCGCGCAACGGGTACAACTGCTGCGTCCTTTCTGGAGATCGGTGTCGGAGCGCGTGCAATGGGTATGGGCGGAACCTATGCTGCAATAGCAAATGATCCCACGGCTCTTTATTACAACCCGGCAGGAATTGCTTTGATAAATGGCCCACAAATTGAACTTATGCATAACGAGTGGCTTGTGAATACCAAGCACGACTTTTTCGGAGGTGTGCTACCGTTGTCGCTCTTTAACTCGGCTGTGGGTTTTAGCGTGAATTCTCTGGGTTATGGTGATCAGCCTGTACGAACAATCCGACGGCCGGAAGGTACTGGAGAAACTTATAATGCACGTGATGCTGTGGTCGCTCTTTCTTACGCAATGGCTCTGACTGATCGTTTTTCGTTTGGATTATCAGCAAAATGGATAAACCAAAGAATCTGGCATGAATCCGGAAACGCTGCTGCTCTCGACATCGGTATTTTTTACCTGACTGCTCTTAAGGGATTGCAACTCGGTTTTTGCATGAGCAATTTCGGCACCAGGCTCAGGATACGTGGAAGAGATATGGATTCAACTGTTGATCCTGATAAAAAGAATTCAGACATTAATCGTGTTCCTGTGCAGTACAAAACCGACTCATATCCTTTACCGATGACGTTACGTGCGGGTATTTCTTATGAAATGGACCTCGGTATGCTTGGTTCTTTGCTTTTGGCCGCAGATTTACTACATCCTACCGATAATCAGGAAAGCATTAATCTAGGCATGGAGTATGGTTTTGCAGGTATGTTTTACGTTCGCAGCGGCTATGAAAACCTTTTTGAGGGGAATAGCGTAAATGGTTTAACCCTGGGGTGCGGCATAGATTACTGGCATCCCGGCCGTATGGGGTTTCGCATGGATTACGCATATTCAGACTGGGGTATTCTGGATAACAGCCACAGATTTTCGATTGGAATCAGTTTTCCAAAGTGAATAGCTGAGGATATGTTTAAATTGCAAAAAGAACAAAATCAAAAGGAGGAAGTGCTTATGGAAAAAATCGTCTCACACTCAATTGTTTTGTAAAAATATGAAAGGAGGAAA
>CAYVXS010000401.1:0-3588 GCA_964454885.1 uncultured Pirellulales bacterium | reverse complement strand
GAATCCCCTATAACAAATAAACTCGGCAATCGGTCTCCTGAGACGGATTTGACCGTCGGACTCTGTATTTCCGCGGCAGCTTCCAGCCGGACCTGTGCAAATACCACAACAATGAATGCGAGTGCTAACAATATTTTGAAAAGATTTCTTTTAGCCATAGCTGTTTGTCTCCTTCACTTAAGGTTCTTCAATAACCTCTTTTCCACCAATTTGGGGTGAACAATAAATACCCCATTATTTGCATTGCTATTTACGTACATCAAACTTAAAACCTGATCTATAAGACCAGGGGCCTCAAAGACAAATGAAAAACTATTTAATTATCCGTAGATTAATTACAGCAAGCCATCTTCTACATCAACTGATTCCATCGCCCGCCTGAGAGCTTGTTTGTCCTGTTCGGAAGCTATGAAAAGATCTTCCGGAAATATTCGATACGATTCCATCTCATCGAAAATCTTTTCGCTTTGAAAGGAATTTAATCCCATTCCAGCCAAGTACTGCAATCTCATATTACAATCACGATTGATTTGTGCGTCCACGAGCCATTCCATTAAATCCCTTCTCCTTCCGGCATAAGTAGCAAGTAAAGATATCGCCGAGTTAAATTCAATTTCTCTAAGAGACTGCCTGACCTGTGAATAATCCACGCTATCCAGACGTTCTCGAAGTTTTTCAATATCTATTTTCGTCGATTCAGCCTGCCCAAGGATGACGATGTCATAACCTTCACCTTCGGAATCGTTGCTCCAAATTGTCCCGTAGGGAAATACTTCGAAAAATGTCGCAATCTCACTCTTGACCGCATCCGAATTGCTCTCGTATAAAGGAACCCACTGCGTCACTATTCCGCCCGGATTCATCTTTTGTCTGCACAGCTCGAAATATTCCTGCGTATAAAGTGAGGCGGCACCTTTGACCCACGGATGAATCGGGTCCGATGTAATGATATCGAATTTTTCTTTCGTTGTCAGAATATAATGTCTGGCGTCATCTATGACAATCTCAACCCGCGGATCATCCAGAACATCGTTATTTTCTTTACCGAAGTATTCTTTGACTACCTGTGGTATGAGCGGCTCGATTTCACAAATTACAATCCTCTCGATATCGGGATGGTGTACGAACGAACCTGCCGTCACCGCCGCTCCACATCCCACGACCAGCACGGAGCGGGGCCTGGGATGAAACAGCGCCGGGATATGACCGAGCATTAATTGGAGACGCATATCGAGCGGGTCGGTCGAGGCAACCACTTTTCCACTGACATGAAAACACCTGACCCCGTCACTCAATTCCGTAACGGCTATCGAGGCATTCATACCTTCACCCATATACAGGGTTACTGAATCTTCGAACATTGTAGGTAAATTCCGGCCGTAGGCAACCAATCCCCAAGGCACCCCGGACACGGTCCATATCAGTATTACAGTTAATCCCAAATACACAACAAGAGATATTGCTCCTGTAAATCTTATTGCACAGAGCTTTACAAGACCACTTGTCGAGGTTTTATCGAGTTTTTTCCAAAGCAAAGGCACTAACATTAAAATCCCGGCGACCGTCGATAATCCGATAATCAGCCGTTGTGAATTTTGTGTCCCCACAAGCGGAATAGCTATCATACTAAAACCAATCGCACCGAGGATAGCTCCGACCGTATTAGCGGCGTAAATACCCCCGACCAAACGTCCAGGGTCACGTCCCTGCACGGCGACCGATGCCAGCGCCAGAGGGAAACTCGCTCCCCACAGGCACGCCGCCGGCAGGACCGCCCAAATACAACGCAATAAATCGAGCTGGAAGTTATACCACGGATTGTCCGAAAGTGATGGGTCAATCGGCCAATAAGGAAGTGACCTGGTCAACATATATGCGGTCCATGCTATGGATGCCACCAGAAGCATCTGACAGCAACCCAATACGAATCGCGGACGAATAGTATATCGGGAGATAACCGAGCCTATACTGCTTCCGATTCCAAGCCCGACGAGAAACACTGCTAAAATAATTGAAAAAGTATAAACCGTCGCGCCTAACATCAACGATAAAAGGCGCGTCCAGATTACTTCCGCCCCCAAAGCACAAAGTCCCGATAAACCGATTGTCACATACACCGGCCATGTACCGGATACTTTTATATCGTTATATTGCTCCTTCTGATCATCCGACAAACGATACTTCGCCAGGACTGAGACACCTATTCCCAACAAGGCCACTGTCAAATTAATAGATGCCGCTACGTAAGTCGCCGTTGTAATATCATAAACACGTAACAAGAAAAATCCTGCCGTGAGACAACCGACTACGGCCCCGGCAATATTGCCTCCGTAGAAGAATCCCAGCCAGGAAACACCCTTCGGCGTCATCTCAATCCAACGGGATATCGCCGGTAATGTCGCACCCATCAATAAAGTCGGAGGCAGCAGGCACATCGCACAAACCGCCCCGCGAAGTAAAATACCGGAAAAACCGTATGCGGCATGTGCCACATAGATTCGATTTATATAAGGGATACCGAATAATACGGCCACACCGATAATTCCAATTCCAAGCTCCAACAAGGCATATACCCGTAAAGGGTGTCTGTAACGAGAAATCACCCGCGGTAAAATAATGCTTCCAAGACACATACCACCCATATACGTCCCCAATAATACTCCGAGCGAGACGGCGGACGAGCCGATAACAAGCTGTAAAAGCTGAAACCAGATAATTTCGTAAATTAACGCCGAACAGCCGCTGCCGACAAACAGCAGCAATACCAAAGGCAGAAAACGGTTCGAAACCGGTTTGGTCAATGATTCATCGAGACATTGTTGCCCCATATAAGCTCTTTCAATTACGTAGTTTTAATCAATTTACAGTGATTCTATTTGAATTGTGACGTTATTGTTATTTCCGTCGCCGGTAAACCGTCACTTTCTGCAAACACTCGTATTCGTCCGGCCCGGCCATGTTTTGTTCGAAGAATCAGCATTGCCTTGCCGTAAAACAATTTCCTGTAATCAGCCTGAAACGGTTCGAGCGACAACGGATTACCGTTACCGACACCGGCAATCTCCGCCGGTCCTTCTATATCGAAACGAATAAGCTGATCGGCCAAAGGACAAGGATTACCATCCTGATCCAGGGCTTCGACCAGGATATAGCAAAGATCCTGTCCCGTGGCTTCCAATACCTTTCGGTCCGGTGTAAGGCGAATTTGTTCCGGCTCGCCGGCTGTTCGCATGAAAGCTTCGCCGATTTTTTCACCGTCTTTGTAAGCAACGGCTTTCAGTTCACCCGGCTCGTAAATAACTTCGTTCCATCGCAGTCGATATTTGTAGGTCGGCTCATAGTAATCGGACTCTACCTTCTCCGGATAAACGCCGAATTCCTTAATACTGGCCCATGCTCCCTGTTGAAGCCGGGTAAATTCGATTCGAACATATCTGCCTTGAATATCGACGTCATGGAATATCCGGGCGGGCCCACCCCACATGGGGATTCTGCTGGTATTCTTGGTGACAACAGTTTGCCATGTCGATTTATCGGGTGAAATTTTTATCTCATATCCGTAGTTTTTCGACTCGCTCTCGAAATCGA
>CAYVXS010000400.1:0-3592 GCA_964454885.1 uncultured Pirellulales bacterium | reverse complement strand
CTTGATCCTCGGTATCTCGCCAAATTTCTTCCGCCGTTGTCTGGCGATGGATTTGGGGGTTCGCAGGATTCCGGAACTGTTGCAGCATTACAGCATCATCGGTCTCTTTGACAATCTCATTGGCTTTATTGATCGCCCCGGCCATGCCTTCTCCCGCAGGTGTCAGGACAAGTTTGGCTCCGAATAATTCCAGGATTTTTCTTCTCTCAACCGTCATTGATTCCGGCATAGTAAGTATCAGTTTATATCCCCTCGCGGCGGAAACCCACGCAAGGGCAATACCGGTATTACCGCTGGTCGGTTCGACAAGTGTCATCCCAGGTTTGATTTTACCCTCGCGTTCCGCGGTTAATATCATGCTGACGCCGATGCGGTCTTTGACGCTGCTGGCCGGATTGAAAAATTCCAGCTTACCCGCAACTTTGGCTTTGCAATTCTCTGTTACCCTGTTTAACCACACTAACGGTGTATTGCCTATTAATTCGGTCATATCTTTAGCTATGCGCATTTTTATATCTCCTGAAATTTCACTCAAATAAAATCACTTATTACGGCGAACTTTCACACTGAAATATTCTCCAACATTTTTAATTTCTACCACATCCTGACCCTGCCGGTTGAAACTTTCCGGTACATTCCGTGCAGGCTCTCCTTCATCGAGGAGCATCTCAAGGATACTACCGGTTCCGAACTTTTCAAGTTCAAGTTTTGCCTTAACAAAGTTTAATGGACATGCCACGCCACGCAAGTCGATAATATGGTTTTTGGCACTTATTTTATTAGGTTCTGTTTCCTGTATTATCTTTTCAGTTCTGAACTTAAGGTTGGAATCCAGCGATAGAAAAAGCTCTTCGACTCTATCGACCAGTTCATGAACCTGAGGTATTAAATAATCGAGTGTTTCTTTTTCTCCCATTCGCCAGTCAATTGCACTATCCAGCAGTTGTTGTATTTCGGGCTTAACCCAGCCTGGTTCGATAAGATTTTTACTGAATTCGGCAAAAATCTGTCGGTCTTTTTTAGGCTCGAGAGCGAATGTAACCAATAGTGACCTTGTAGCGGCAACAATAGCTTTATAAATGTTTTGGCCGTCAACACAGGCTGACTTAAGAGTATCTTTCGCTTCATTGATATCCAGTTTAATAATATCCATAACACCGGCTCCACATTCACCGGGACCTCGGCCGGCTAATGAAAACGGCGAATCTGAACCATAATCGTAATAATAATCTTCCAGAAATTCTATGGCGGAAAAATCATCATATCGACGAACAAGTTCTTTTAACTTTTCTTTATTAACAGTACCATCCTCAAAAGTTTCCTCGAGTAAGCCCGGTATTACTTTGGCCGGGACAGTTCCAATTGTCTCAGCTAATCGCGCGTCACCCTCAAAAGTTCTGCCACCGAGCAGAACATCGTAGCAGGGCATCAATCTGCCGTTTATTCTTTTTGCCCGGCCCTGAAAACCAATGTCAGCTATATGATGATGTCCACATGAATTCGGACAGCCGCTGATTCTTATCGTGGTTTGATGGTCTTTCCCCGGAACGACTTTTTCACTGAGAGTATTTGTAATAGCATCGGATAAACCTCTCGAAAGACATAATCCGAGTTTGCATGTAGAAGCACCGGCACAAGCCACAAGCTTTGGTCTGCCATAACCAAAAACATCTATGCTGAGTTTTTTGAGCTCTTCGCTAAACTTATCAATATCCTCGTGTGCGACACCGACAATGAGAATATCCTGCGACTGAGTAGTTCTGAGAAGACCCTGGCCATGTTTTGCCGCAATTCGAGCAACTTTGTTCAGGTAGTCGGTGGGGATTTCACCGTTTTTAAGACATAACCTTATAGTCTGTGACTTTTCCGGTACTGGATAAGATGTTGTAATATCACGCACTTTCGGAGCAGGGTATGGAAGACCATTCAATGTAAGGAGCTTTCTTTCTTTTTGGTAAAGGTTTTTAAATTCTTCAACCCCTACTTTGGCCAAAACATAGCGCAGTCTTGCTTTATGTTTGTTTGTTCGGTCGCCGTGTTTATTAAATAGTCTCTTTATAGCTTCGGCAACTTCGAATATTTTGTCGGCTTCTATGAAATCCTCAATCTTGACTGCCACAGCCGGATTCGAACCGAGTCCACCTGCGGCATAAACCGCAAATCCGGCAATATCGTCTTTTATGTGTGCGAAAAAACCGAGATCGGCCACCGAGGCAAATGCACAATCTTCCGAGCAGCCGGAAAACACTATTTTATATTTTCGCGGCAGATTAAACGAGTTTCTATCCTGTAGGAGATATTCAGCCGTTGCGACGGCATAGGGGGCCACGTCAAATTCTTCCTTCGGACATACTCCGGCAAGCGGGCATGAGGTGACATTGCGAACGGTATTTCCTCCTCCTCCGCGGGTTGAGAGACCTACTTCCAGCAGGCCTTCCAGAATATCTGGAGTATTTTCAATGCTAATATTGTGGATCTGAATATCCTGCCTGGTAGTGACATGGACAGTGCCGTTGCCGTATATATTGCTCAACTGTGCGATTCGTTCCAACTGGTAAGGGAGAACAAGTCCAGCACCGATGCGAATCCGTACCATATATTCACCGATGTTTCTCTGCTCATAAACACCCATTGGGACACGATATGCTTTGAACATAATCGGTGAAATATCGCCTCGGATGAATTTTTCAACTTGTCCGCGGTATGCGAGCGCATCTTCTTTTATACTATCGGGTATTTGTAAAATTGTCTTCGTTAGTTGCTCCATTTGTGATTTCCTGAAATACTGTCGAAGCTCTTTATTTTTAGTAGGTGTTTTAAAAATTTCCCTTAGAACCAAAACTCCTAACATTTACATGTTTTCCGGTTACACCTTATCGGAAGCTCCTCATCTTTAAGCTCGGTTATCTGTGGATTATCACCACAAAGAGGACAATCCGGATTCCGGTTCAATCGCACCTTCCTGAATTCCATAGTTAGCGCATCGTATGTCAACAGAGTATTTGTTAATAATTCACCTATTCCAAGCAGATATTTTATAGCTTCGGTCGCCTGCAAAGAGCCGATTACTCCGGGAAGAACACCGAGGACACCGGTCTGAGAACAGGGTGGCACCGAACTTGGTGAAGGTGGAGAATTAAAGATACAGCGGTAACAGGTGGTCTCTCCCGGCAGCACGGTTATAAGTTGCCCTTCGAATTGGAGGATACCTGCATGAGAGTAGGGGACCCTTACAAAATAACATGCATCATTGACAAGAAATTTAGCGGCGAAATTATCAGTCCCATCGATAACGAAATCATATTCTTTGATAATCTGCCTGATATTATTCGCTCTCACCCATAAATTGTGAGTTGTGACTTTTAATTCAGGATTAATTTTCCTTATTTTATTTTCCGCCGAGACAACTTTATCGGCGCCGACATCGACAGTATGATGGATTGTCTGCCTCTGTAGATTGGTTAAATCAACCTTATCCCCATCTACTATCCCAATTGTCCCTACTCCGGCGGCGGCTAAATAGAGTGCCGCCGGTGAGCCGAGGCCGCCTGCCCCGACTATTAATACTTTCGATGACAACAGCTTCTTCTGG
>CAYVXS010000399.1:0-3605 GCA_964454885.1 uncultured Pirellulales bacterium | reverse complement strand
GGAAGAAAAGGTCCAGCTTGCAGAGAGTTTCTATATCCAGGTCAACCAGCGCCCGGCCGGTCCGCTTAGCAATTTCCAGGCATGCCTCCGGTCGTGTCAAACCGTCGGCTATAAGACCCGAATCGGGATCGACCATGCAGTCAACCTCCTCTTCGACAACAACTGCATCGGCCGGTTTCTCGAATATCCCTTCCGGCGGCTGCTCGTTGTATCGAATCTCGGTGATATTCCTGACCGCGAGTGTTTTTCTCATCATTTCCATAGGATCATCGTCTTTTACCGTCGAGAAACTGATAGGCAGTTTCGTTTCCGGGTCCACAACGAACCTCTGTTCTCTCTTCGAAGTATTGATACTAACAACAATAATTTCCCTACCGGTCTCGGGATCCGTTTCAGTGGAGATATTAGTCGAGCTTGTCCCGCCGGCTTTCTTGACGGCGTCCCTGAAAAAACTTTCGAACTTTAGAATCCAGTCCTTGTTCCGCTCGTCCCGCAGAGCAAAATGGACCCTGTTGGTGCGGTTGTTCAGGCCGAATATTCCATCCGGCGAACATATTTTGCAGAGGTTATGCCCGGTCCTGCCAAGCCAAACATGGGTGGGTTTATCCGGATCGCCGTCATATTTCATCCAGCACTCGAATCGGCCCTGCATATAAAATTCCCCCGCCATATAAACCGTTTTAACTTTCTGAATCGCATCGATAGTCTGCTCCACGGCATAGGCCGGAGTTGTTGATTTATCCAGAATGGAAACCGCCAGCAACACTGCAAATATAATCACCGCCGCAGCGGCAAATTTCGTTATTTTCTTATGCATTATAATTCTCCAAATCGAATTTTCTTTTGTGTTATCTTTCAGTATCGAGAGGGCTTTTATCGCCCTTCCACAACGAACGTCCATACCGGCGTCGATGTTTTGGCCAAACTGCATAAGCAAGCTCTTTTCTTTTTCGAGTGACTTCAAATATTGCCTGCATTTTTCACATTCGCCGATATGCCGTTTTAAAATATCCGATTGTCCCTGGTCCAAAATTCCAATGATATAGTCCGCCATCTGGTTTCGTATTTTCTCGCATTGACTATCCATTTTCATCTCCTTGCTCGGCTAACAACCGGTGCAGTTCTTTAATTCCGGATCGCAGTTTCGAATAAACCGCCGATGTGGACATTTCGAGATTGTCCGCGACCTTCTTAACGCTCTGGCCGTCGAAGTAATACATCACCAACGGCATCCTGATTTCCATCGGCAATTTCTCAATTGCCCGTTGCAGGTTATAATTCGGACCGGATTTATCTTCGGCTTGCGTTACTCTCTTTTCCAATATTCGTCTGCCTCGCTGATCCCGGCGGACAAAATTTATACATAAGCTCCTGGCTATTTTTATAATCCAGGAACAGAACCGGGAACTGTCTCGAAGCGTGGATATTTCCAGGAATCCTTTTAATATCGTCTCCTGTGTCACATCTTCCGCATCGTGGACATTGCCGACGATTCCAAGACAGATTAAAAAGACCTGCTTGTAATACTTCTCGACAAGCTGTGCGTATGCTGTTTTATCACCTTTGCGAGAAGCAGCAACAAGATTTTCATCGGAACGATAGTTCAATAGAAGCTCCTATTTCCGGTACTACTATAAAGACAAACATCCTGTATCAAATTTACAAAAAAATTCCTTTTTATTCAAATTTTGAATTTTAAGGGATGAAAAGGAAACAAAAAAGGCCGAGTTTCAACACTCGGCCTGTCTTGTTTCAATATTTGAGGAAATTATTATATGTTAATTATTTTTTTCACTGATGAACCATACATCCTGCTCACTCTTGCCATACTCAAAATGTAATGAAGTCTGCTTTGAAAGATTTTCAAGAACCGAATGTAATATTTCCTGCATTTCTTTATCCGATTTAGTATTTGCTATCGCCAAACTGAATGATCGAGCAAAAGAATAGCTAACACTAATATTGGATATATTTTCAGTTTCAAAAACAACAGGGTGACTAAAATAACCACCAACCATTTTAAGCATATCAGCAAGGTTCCCTGTTCCACCGCCATCTGCGGGTTCGGGGCCGGGAAAATCTTTCCACAAATCCGTATAAATATAAATTCTATTTGGAGTATCGACATTTTTCAAAGGTACATGTTTGTATTGGCCGCTTACTATTATTGAATCAAAATTCATTTTCTGCTTCTTGAATGTTATGTTCGGGTCTAATTCATTCTGAAGAATCTTCTCAAGTGCAAGCACTTTATCATCAATTGATGCGCTATTGCGTATTATCCAGTCACCACTAACTTGAAGGCTCATTAAATTATCCGGAGTCTCATCACAATATTGATATCTTTGAAGACCCATATCCATTAGAACGGTAGATAAAGTCAATTCACTCATAGCAAGCGACCAATTAGTCAGATCACCATTATCCCAGAAAAATGAGAGATAACCCGGTGGTGGAGGGTTATCTGTTGACGAATAATAATGCAGTTTCTGGGTGGCATATATCTGGCGTTCAGGAATAAAAGGTGTATGTACCCAGCGAAGAGTCTCGCCTTCATCAAGAGAATAAACTGCATTGAATCGTTCCCGCCAGCCCGGCGTAGGCTTAGGAGGACCATCAGTATGAACAGGTGCCAGGTTGTACCTAAAAGTGACACTATCTCCTTCGACAATGTGACCATGCCATTCAACCTTTACGCCTCCGTCCAGAAGCCCAGCTATGGCTATGCGATGATATTTGTGATTATCTAATTTTAGATTCATATCATCGAGATCAACATATACAGCATTATCTACAGCATCAAGCCATTCATTATACTTTACAAGACGTTCTCTAAGCTTCTTTATTTCGTCTTCCTGTGTATTTTGATTAAGCTTGGTTAACTCTGTTTCTAAATCCGCTCGTTCTTTTCGAAGATTAGCAAATTCCTTTTCATATTGCTCCCGACTTTCTCGAATTCCTTCTATATTACATATAATACGAACCTTATTCGCTTCGTGCACATCCTGACTTATATGTACTTTAATTTTCCCGTTTGCCACTTCTAACCAATCTTCAGACTTTGTAGAGCGAAGTCGGAGATTACCTGTCACGCTATCGAGAATCAGGTCGCCTTCGGCATACATTGAAACACTCTCAAGTGCCGGCATTTCGACAAGTTCCGGAATCTCACCCATTTTTGCAAGGAAGCTTGCGGCAACTATCTTGCTCTCGAAACGCCCTTCTGAAAGCTCTTTGGTCAGGCCTTTTATATCACCAATAGCAGCCATTTTCTGGAAAGCAATTAACTCATCTATGAACTGTGGATTCCGTCCTTCGTAATGGATTGATATTATATCTGAGTCTTTCTCTAAAAATATATCCCCCACAATTACGGCAACGATAACTATGCATATTACAGCGGCAAATTTTGTTATTTTCGAACTCATAATTTTTCTCCAGATACTTAAAGAGGTTGTTTGCTGCCTAATTAAGCAGGCATGAAGATTTTGTTCGAGCTTATCGCGATGAGCATAATCGGGAGTGTCATCAAATTCGATTCCACTTATGAATTTTTCAAAATCTTTTTCTTCGGGTCTCATTTCTTCATACCTCCCGCCTGGAAG
>CAYVXS010000398.1:0-3634 GCA_964454885.1 uncultured Pirellulales bacterium | reverse complement strand
AATCCACCAGAAGTTCTTTCCGCCGAAACCATCCCAGTAGCCGAGGATGACCAGTGCCGGCAGAGTGAAGATTACACCGGCGGCCAGCGATTCTCCGGCGGAAGCGGCGGTCTGGACGATATTGTTTTCGAGAATATTGCTTTTCCTAAAGAGTCTGAGCACACCCATCGAGACGACCGCCGCCGGTATCGATGCCGAGACGGTCATACCGGCGAAAAGTCCCAGGTAGGCGTTGGCCGCCGCCAAAATCATGGAAAGCAGGACACCTAAGATGAACGCCTTTATTGTAATTTCAGGTAACGATCGATTTTCCAGGTTCATAGCTCACCTTCGGGAAGTTTTCGAAATTAACAAATCAGTGTCATTTTATAAACTGGGCGACGAAATATTTCGGTGTCAGCTTCTCGCCCGTCGCCCGCTCAATCATTCGGTTCCATTCGTACACGGCACCGACTTTGTAGATCTTTGTGCAAATAAAATCGCCGGCCTTCTTTTGGCCGACATAGCTGACGTCCTTGTCCGATTCGAGTTTCAGAACATTGTGAACAAGGTGGTGATGCAATTGAGAGGCAAACAGCTCACCCAACAAATAATTATGATAGTAGCACGGTGCTATGGTGAAATGAATTTTGGCCGCCCAGTCCGGCATGTCACGACCAGGAGGAGCTTTAATCAATTGATATTTTTCGACGGTTTGCCACCACAGCTTGTTCAGGTCCTGGTCAGGATCGGCATATAGCTGCTTTTCGAAATCGTACATGACCATTGCCCATCGGGCGAAAATAAGCTGTTTAAGCTGTGCATATTTGAAGCTAACTTTTTCGATTTCGGCCCGCTGTTCGTCTGTCAGCCCCAGCATCTGCTGCATCCATGCGGGATTCCGGCTGAGTCTCCCGAAGAACATGGCGATTCCTTCGGTTGTAAAGATATGTGCCGGTCGCCTGAGCAGATAGGGGACATTGTCGCCATGCCATTTGTCGTATGTTGCGTGACCAAGTTCGTGCAGGATTGTCTCCATCCAGGTCTCGTTATTTTTGAGATTGCACAGAATTCTTACGTCACCTTCCCTGTCGATATCCGTACTAAAAGCATGAGGATTTTTTCCCTCCCTTTCATACAAGTCACTGTTGGCAAGTATATCATCGACCGGCAAATCTATGCCGTCATAAAATCTTGTGGCCAGTTCCTTGACGTCCTTGTCCTTGTAGTACGCGTCCAGGTCCACATCATAAACAAGGGGAGTTTCCTGGAAGAACGGGTCGTGATAGTGCCACGGCATCAGCTCGGAGACGGCTATGTTGTATTGTTTGGCCAGAATCTGGTCCAGTTCCGTCTTTAATTCGGCGAAAGGTTCGTTGGTCAGCTCGTAAAGCTCGGCGAAGATTTTATCCAGCTCCTTAACGTCCTGCTCCGCGGCGGTCAAAGAAAGAGTGTGATAGTTATCGAAGCCCAGTTTTCGGGCGGCCTGGTTTCGCAGCTTAATCAATCGAATTATGTCACCGGAGACCACCGGGCCGACTTGCTTGCTGGCCAGCCATGCTTTTTCTCTTTTAGCCGAACCGGTTTCTGTTTTGAGGATTTCCTTGATCCGGTTGTCGGTGACTTTTTCGTCGTCGATTGTACCGCGGAACGTACTGAAGTTCTTTTCGATTTCCGTGCCCAGTTCGACAATCTGCTTGAGGAGGTCCGGCTCGATCTGGTTTTCCAGGTAAACGTTGTACAGAATGTCCATTTGCCTGGCCAGCAGTGGATTTTTCACCTGCCCGGATTCTTTTGCCTCTTTGATAAAGGCAAAATCACATGGGTCGCTGTAAAGGCGTCGGATTTCCAGCGTAAGGACGCTGACTTTATCGTAGTCGGCTTCTTTGCCGCTGTTGGCCGCGTCCCAGTAGGCCAGGTTGACCTCTTTTTCCATCGGTCTGATTTTTTCGACGTGTGTTTGAATAAATTCTTCCATTTGTTTTTCTTTCGTGTTGGATGCGCATCCCAATAAAATGAAACTTAGACTCGAAAACATTAGAATTACTGATAAGGTCTTCATCGTTCATACTCCTGTTTGTTTTGTGTTGTCATTTTGTCACCTGTCCCCTTTGTTATTTAAAGGATATTATCGGCAATAAATCAAGAAATCAAGCAGTTTTTAGGCATTTGAGATGTCGATTGTATTTTTTATATTCGGTTATTTCTCATTTGTATCTGTAGTATATTATTTGTACTATATGGGTTTATAAAACTGAAAAACACGTTGCTGTTTCAGAAACTGGCAGGATTTGATATGGCGAAAACAAAATATCTCACTGCACCGTTGCCCTCCGAAAAAATGCCTCGTTCGATTCCTTATATCATGGTCAGTGAGGCCACTGAGAGATATGCATTTTATGCTTTCGATGCTATTTTAGCGCTGTTTCTTATAAAAAATCTGATGGACTGGAATGGCAATCCTGCGAATCTAACCGAAGAACAGGCAATAGAATGGAAGCATTACTTTAAAGCCGCCGCCTATTTCACGCCGTTCATAGGCTCTGTGATAAGTGATGTATTCCTTGGGAAATACAGAACTATCATTGCCTTTTCGATAGTGTACGTTTTTGGTTTTGTAGCAATTACAGTGAATCAAACATATCTCGGAACTATGATCGGCCTCGGGCTTATTGCATTGGCCTCCGGAATAATTAAGCCGTGTCTATCGGCGAATGTAGGTGACCAGTTCGGGCAATCCAACCAGCATTTGATTACTAAGGCGTATAATATATTTTACTGGGCTGTCAATTTAGGTGCTTTTTTCTCGATGGCCATCTCACCGTGGATATATGACAAATACAGTGATGTCAGGATAGCTTTAGGCATACCGGGTATATTTATGTTGCTTACCGTCATAACTTATTGGGCGGGCAGAAAATCGATGGTTCACATTCCCCCCAAGGGTAAGGTTTTCTTCGAGGACTTATTTAGTAAGGAAGGAATATTGGTTATTGTTCGTCTGTCATTTTTCCTGTTTATCTTCATTGCGGTCTTCTGGTCGCTTTTCGATCAGACTACATCCAAGTGGATATACCAGGCCGAAAAAATGGACCTCACCTTTTTGAAATGGAATATATCAGAACAGACATTCATAGGTTCGATTCTAAGTAAATTGGGAGGAATTAATCATATTGAGTGGGAAATTCTTCCCGCCCAGATGCAGGCGGTAAATTGTATCCTTGTCCTTATTACCATTCCGTTTTTTGCTTACATTGTTTATCCTGTGATTAATAAATTCTTCCGTCTTAATCCGCTGCGGAAAATCGGCATCGGCTTTTTTGTTGCCGTGCCGTCTTTTGCTATTCCCGCTCTGGTTGAAAAATGGATTCAGGCCGGAATGCAGCCGACTATATGGTGGCAGATGCTTGCTTACTGGTTTATCACGGCCGGTGAAGTATTGATTTCTATCCCCGCCCTTGAGTTCGCATATACCCAGGCGCCTAAATCGATGAAATCGTTGATTTCTTCGCTATATCTGCTGGCGGTTTCATTGGGAAACCTGTTCATTTCGCTTGTCAACAAATTCATCCAAAATCCCGACGGCACCGTAAAACTTCAAGGCCCCGACTATTACTGGTTTTTCACAATCCTGCTGTTAGTCACCGGTGTATTA
>CAYVXS010000397.1:302-3639 GCA_964454885.1 uncultured Pirellulales bacterium | reverse complement strand
GGAGACCAGATTCACAACGGCACCCTGGAACTGCGTCCCCCCAGAACGAGACGCGGCATGCGTCGCGGGAACACTGCTCCGTCCCCCACAACGCCGCGGAACTGGGAGTTCGTCGGTGACGCCAACGAAGTATCGATGGATACGAATAATCCCCTGAACGCTGATGTCTCTGTGCATATCGCCACCAGGCCTGAAAGTACGGCTGCCGGTATCCGCCAGCAGAACATCGCCCTCAAGCAAGGCGAGAAGTACACATTTTCAATCTATGCACGCGGCAGCGGAAACGTGAATGTGTCATTTCAGGATCAGCAAAGCAGTGAAGCTGTGTTTGCCAGGACCATTACCGGTCTGACAGAGCAATGGCAGAAGTTTGAAATCGTATTCACCCCGTTACATACGACTAACGCTGCGACACTGACCATCAGTGCTCCACCTTCGGCGTCTGTCAATATTGACCAGATTTCTCTCTTCTCCGCTTCGGCTCTGGCTACCGGTGGCTATCGCCCCGATCTGCTAAAGGCCGTCGCCGACCTCCAGCCTGCTTCCATACGCTGGCCCGGCGGGGCTTTTGCCAGTTCCTATATCTGGAAGAACATGATCGGACCTCGTGATAAACGTCTGCCTCACCCAATCGACCAATGGAATGATCGCGATACCTATCAGTTCGGCATCGACGAATTCATCCAGTTCTGCGATAAGGTCAAAGCTGAGCCTATTATAGTGATTAACACTCGTCGCGGCGTCGAGGACGCCCTCCAATTGTTGGAATATTGCATGGGCGATACAACGACCGAGTACGGCAGGCAGCGAGCCGCAAACGGCCACCCTGAGCCGTATCTGCTCAAGATTCTCGAAATCGATAACGAAACCTGGCGCATGCAGATATCCGGATACCTCGACATAATAAAGACGTTCTGTCCCGCTATTCGTGCCAAGTACCCCGATCTCAAACTTTCTGTTGTCGGAAGTTACGGTTACGAAACACTCCGCGGCCAGGCCGACCAGGTTAACTGGGATGCAAGCATGATTCAAAAGGCAGGCAAGCTCTTCGATATACTCTCGCCTCACTACTATAACGGCATTTTTGTTCCCGCCGATTATGTTGATGATCCCTACAATTACGAGCAATTTCTCAGGAGCCGCGGTGACATCATTAAGAAATCCGACAATCCCAACATCAAAATCTATGTCTCCGAATGGAACCTCACAGAAAACCGCGGTGGTAATAACTGGCGCATGGGGCTTTACGCCGGTGGTATTCTTAACGCCTTCGAACGTCAGGCTGATATAGTGACCATGTCCTGCCCGGCCCTGTTCCTGCGGAAGCAGGGCGTGACAAACCAGTGGGACAATGCCCTGATTAACTTCGACCAGTATCGCTGGTTCCCGGCGGCTAACTATGTCGTGATGAAATTATGGCGTGATTCCTTCGCCCCGAATCTTCTTGCGGTGGATGGACCGGAGCGCCCTCTCAATTTCGTCGCCACACGTTCCGCGGACAAGCAGACCGTGTTCTTGAAGGCGGTCAACCCAACCGGCACCGAGGTTGAAACTGAAATTCATCTCGACGGTGACCTGACACCTAAGACCGCAACGATGCAACTGATTGCCCCCGGTGGAGAAACTGTGAAGAACACCCTGGAACAGCCCGACAATATCAAAGTTATCTCTGCCATCGCCACCATTGAAAACCGTATCGTCAAATTCACAATGCCTCCGCTTTCGGCGGGCGTTGTAAAGTTGACTCAATAAAGCATTAAATGCAGGATAAGACAGTTATTAATGTTACCTTTTAAAGGAGATTGACCATGGAAAAGAGGGCGATATTAATACTTGTTGCTTGTGTAATATCAGGTATTATCCCGGTATATAACACACAAGCACAAATGGATTCCACAGCACCTGCTGTGTCCGAAACCAAGGAACAGCGTGATGCCCGTATGAAATGGTGGCGTGAGGCCCGCTTCGGCATGTTCATCCACTGGGGCATTTATTCCGTACCGGCCGGTGTTTACGAAGGCCGAAACATCCCGGGAATCGGCGAGTGGATTATGAACCACGCCAAGATTCCAGTGGCCACATATAAGGAATACGCCAAACGGTTCAATCCCGTGAAATACGATCCCGATGCATGGGTTCAATTGGCCAAAGACGCGGGGATGAAGTACATCGTCATCACATCCAAGCACCACGACGGCTTTGCCCTGTTCGACTCCGCCGTGACTGACTGGGATGTAGTCGATGCGACGCCCTACGGTAAAGATATTCTTAAGCCATTGGCGGAGGCCTGTCGCAGGCATGGCATCGTATTGGGATTCTACTATTCACAGGCCCAGGACTGGAATCATCCGGGCGGGGCCGCCAGCGGCGGACATTGGGATCCGGCCCAGGATGGCTCTATGGATGAATACATTCGCAAGATCGCAGTACCGCAGGTAAAGGAGATTCTGTCCAACTACGGTAAGCTTGGTATTCTTTGGTGGGACACGCCGATAAACATGAATAGAGAGCGGGCGGATATGCTGCTGCCGCTTCTTTCATTGCAGCCGCGTATCATTACCAACAACCGCCTTGGTGGCGGCTATCAGGGTGACACTGAAACCCCGGAGCAGAACATTCCTGCAACCGGCTACCCCGGTGGCCGCGACTGGGAAACGTGCATGACCATCAATGACACCTGGGGCTACAAGTCAACAGATACTAATTTTAAATCTACTGAAACTCTGTTACGCAATCTCATCGACATTGCCAGCAAGGGCGGCAATTACCTTCTGAACATCGGCCCGACTGCCGAGGGTCTGATTCCACAGCCGGAAATCGACCGTTTGCTCGAAATGGGCAAGTGGCTTAAGGTCAACGGAGAAGCCATCTATGCCACCGGGCCCAATCCTTTCCCGCGTACCCCGATACAAGGATCGGAAGCAGGAGCAGGCCGTCGTGGCCGCACCCCTGTTGTCTGGGACTGGCGTGCGACGAGCAAATTCAACGCTGACGGCTCGGGCAAGATTTATCTCCATATCTTCCAGTGGCCGGCCGACGGCAGGTTTTCTGTGACCTCATCCTACAAAGCCCAACTCATAAAGGCCTATCTTCTGGTAGATCCCAAAACGGTGCTCGATGGCAGCGTAACGACAGAGGGCGACCAGACCACCTTTGCGATTAAACTCCCTGCTGCGGCACCGGATCCAATTGCTTCTGTAGTCTGCCTGGAAGTCAAGCACTGAAATAATCTTTATTTGGCGGATTTTTATCTTCTACAAGGACCTTCATTATTTCAACGACGCCTTGATGAAGACAGGTAGATCAACTCCGACCTTGGAAGGAAAAAAGCCATTTC
>CAYVXS010000397.1:0-292 GCA_964454885.1 uncultured Pirellulales bacterium | reverse complement strand
GTCCTGCCCAGGCACGCTCCGCCGTGAAGAGTGCCGGTGGTCCAAAAGTTATGAACGGCTTTTTAAACTGTCGTTCTACTTTTGCGGACCGTTCTGTAGAGCCAGTAAGCGACACCGATTAGCAATATTGTGCCGATCCAGCCGCCGAAAGGTATTATACTGCCGGTAATATGCTGGATAATCGGCAAGTTGATGTCGAATTGCTTAAGTATAACGATGGGGATTGCAAGCAGAATGCCCATAAGTGCTTCGCCGGTAATTAGGCCGGATGCGAACAGCAGGCCACTGCGAT
>CAYVXS010000396.1:0-3648 GCA_964454885.1 uncultured Pirellulales bacterium | reverse complement strand
TACCCAAAAACCGCCTTAATACAACGAAAAATCGCGATATTCGCCGAAAAATGTCCATTACTCGCCACTCATATCTCATAGTTTATGATTCGTTACTTGTCATCCCCGCACATGTTCTCGCAGGTGTTAACTTGTCCCCGCAGAAGAGCTAGCAGGAATCCATAGATAAACAATTACCATGCCGGTATTTCTCAGACAAGGCTTGCAGACGAGGCGGCCGGGCAATATAATTTTTGGCTGTCAGGCAGTTCAAAAAGTAAAAATCCAGTGAAAGGGAGGATATAAAATGTCCGCGAAATTCCGGCAGTCGGAGGTTTACAGAAAGTTCAGGCCGGTGTTATTATCAATAGTTGTTTTCATTTCGTTATGTTTTTTGGCTGTTTCCACCCGGGCGAACGATGGCGCAAATAGCGAAGCGGGAAAGACCCGCGTGTCGGATATAACTCGTATCCTTCGTGACCTGGAATACGTTCCCAACGGTCACGAACGGCAGAAACTGGATTTGTATCTTCCGCCGCAGGGCGAAGGCTCGGCCCCCTTACCGCTGATTGTCTGGGTCCATGGCGGGGCATGGCTGGGAGGCAATAAGAATAGTTGTCCTGCGGCCCAATTTTTGAAGGAGGGTTTCGCCGCGGCGAGTATCAATTACCGCCTGAGTCAACATGCAATCTTTCCGGCACAGATCGAGGATTGCAAGGCCGCCATCAGGTTCCTGCGTGCCAATGCCGGGCAGTATAACATCGACCCGAACCGCATCGGCGTATGGGGCGCCTCTGCCGGGGGACATCTTGTCGCGCTGTTAGGGACAACCGGCGATGTGAACGATTTCGACAAAGGGCCGAACCTGCAATTTTCCAGCAAGGTACAGGCGGTGTGTGATTTTTTCGGGCCGACGGATTTTACTAAAATGAGCGCTTTCGAGAGTAGTATGGACCACGATGCTCCGGATGCACCCGAGGCAAAATTAGTCGGCGGGCCGGTGCAGGAAAATAAAGAGGCGTGCAAAAAGGCGAATCCCATAACTTATATCAGCAAGGACGATCCGCCGTTTTTGATTTGTCACGGTGACAAAGATAATCTGGTTCCTCACAATCAGAGCGTTCTACTCTATGAAGCCTTGAAAAAGGCCGGTGTCGAAGTAACTTTCCATACCGTCGAGGGAGGCGGGCATGGGTTCAGTGACCCGGTTGTAGATAAAATGGTCCTCGAATTTTTCACCAAACACCTGAAGGAAACCGGAAAAAAGCCGTCCAAGTGAGCTTCCGCCTGCGGTTTGTATTATTTCGGGTCTTTGTAGTCACCCGGTGATTTTCCCGAGTTCGAATATTCGTTCCGGAATTGCAAACGAAACTTGCATAATGGTCTTTATGCGGATATTATGTGTTCGTTGGTGACTGTTATTAAAAATAAAATGTGGAGTGGATAATGGCGCATAAATTCATAAATACGATTGAGCCGGGACAGACTATCGATGATATTTACATGGTGAGGGACCCTATTCTTAGGAGCACAACGCGAGGGGATCTTTATATTGCGATGTATCTTTTAGATCGCAGCGGGCAGTTGAACGGGCGAATGTGGCAGGCGACGGAGTCGATTTACAAGGCCCTGCCGAAACCGGGATTTGTCCGTATTCAGGGGCGGAGTGAGCTTTACCAGAACAACCTGCAGATTATTATAAATAATATCAGCGTGGTCGATGCCGACAAAGTGAACATCGATGATTTTCTCGCCCGAACGAAAAAAGACGTCGGGCAGATGTTCGAGGAGGTTAGAGAAATAGTTGGTCGGATAAAGAATCCGCACCTTCAGGCAATCGTGAAAGAATTCCTGGCGGACAAGGAGCTGATGGAACAATTCCGCAACGCTCCCGGCGGGATGAAGCTGCATCATGATTACATCGGCGGTCTTTTGGAGCACATCCACAATATGCTGCGGGTTGCCGTTGCGATTTTACCTTTGTATCCGAACGTTCAAGCGGACCTGGTTCTGGCCGGGATATTTCTTCACGACATCGGCAAGACCGAGGAGCTTACATACGATATGGCATTTACATATACTGACTCCGGCCAGCTTATCGGTCATATTGTCAAAAGCATCATCATGGTAAATCGAAAGGTCGATGCTCTGAGGGCGAGGGGGACACAAATCGACCAGGAAGTTGTGGATTCTCTCGGACATATCATTATCTCGCATCATGGTGAATACGAGTACGGCTCTCCGAAACTGCCGGCTATGCCTGAGGCCTTTATGGTCTATTATATCGACGACCTGGACGCCAAACTGAACTTAGTGGAATCGGTGATAGAGGAGGAGGCCGGTGACGCGAACTGGACCGCCTGGAAAAATGCCTTGCAGACCCGGCTCTACAGAAAGCGCATGGAATAAAATTTACTCTTGGATTAAGAGTTAGCTGCCTGTGATATTCGAATCAGATGTTCTGAGTTGAATCGCGTTCCATGACGATGCCGGAGAATCGCCATATTTTCATGAACTTTTCGTACGGCATCATCTCTACACCCGTAACGGGATCCGCAACGGCGACGGCGTTGTCCATTACTTCGAGCACGACGAGGCAATGGTCAACGAGGAATGCATCTCTTACGACCGCTAATGTCACGCCGGCTTTTTTAAGCTGTTCGATCGAGTCAAAACGACGATATTTGCATTTGAGTCCCTCGGCGGAATAACGATTTTGCAGCGCCGAGCAGAGCATGGCCGGCAGAGTACCCGCGATCGGACTCGTATGGGACAGGATTGCAAGCTCTCCCTCTTTGGCGGACAAGCCTAATTTTCCGAGGGCCGTAACAGCCGCGGCCGGGCCGCATGTGTATTTTGTGGTCTGGCGACAAATACCGTTTTTGTCGAACCTTGTTGTCAGGTTAGAAAGGCGGTTTTTTATCAGGGCCGGATACAAAAAAGGCAGAACCGAGGACCAGGTGACAAACCCGATCATGAGAATGCAGACAACAACTTTCTCCCACTTACGCGGCAAACGCGGCACCAGGACGGTTAGCCCCATGGAAACCGACAGGGATAAAACGACGTATCTGAACCGGCCGGCTGTAATCCAGGAAAAGGGACGGATAAAATAGAAATTGTTGTAAAATCTGGCCAGGACCAGGATGGTAATAAAAAGGCAGGGCAAAAAATAGCCCAACATCCAGTAAGGTTTTCGAAAATTAGAAAAGATCCTGCCGAGCAGGATGCTCAACGCAATGATAAGAACCACACAGATAGTTTCAATCCACGGATTCATTTTCTACCCTCTAATGGAATCTGCCTGTCCCTTAAAAACCATCTTATCAAATTGAGACAATCGAATCAAGCAAATTCTTGTTGAGGTCTGCACGAATCTGATACAAATCCAAGCCTTGTGAATGGAGAGATAGCCGTTTGTTTGGCTTAAGACCGTATTAAGTTCCAGGCTTATACGTGATTACATCCGATATATTTATATCGCTTTAGGTCCGAATTTCCTGAAGCTTATTTTTGCGTGGTTGCTATGGATAGTATTAACCGCCGGATAAGCAATGATTATGCGGTTTTTCTTATGTTTTATGCAAGTAACGTTGAGCGGGGGCGTTCATATGCCGATAAAACAGAGAATCAATAGTTGATAAATAAGGTTGCGTAATAATAATATTG
>CAYVXS010000395.1:0-3668 GCA_964454885.1 uncultured Pirellulales bacterium | reverse complement strand
TCAATTCTTTAATCCCATCCATAACCTTTCCCTTCAATTCAACTTTCTAAAAGACAGAATTATGTTTGTCTCAAACAATATACGCTTGAACGCTCGTATTCTTCAAAATAAAATCATTAGACGACCACCGCCGTTCCGTAAACCAATATTTCCGCCGCCCTGCCCATCACCTCGGTAGTCGAAAATCTGATACCCACAATGGCGTTTGCATTCAGCTTTCGAGCTTCCTCAACCATCCTGTCGATTGCCTGCTCACGTGACTCGGCCATCAATTTTGTGTATTCTCCGACTTCACCGCCGACAATGTTGCGAAGGCCGGCCATAATGTCCCTGCCTATGTGACGCGCCCGAATGGTATTGCCACGGACGAGACCAAGATGTTTTGTAATCTTTTTGCCGCATATAATATCTGTAGTTGACAATTGCATTGCCTTATCTCCTTACATTTTTGTACCTGTCCGACGTCCAGAAAAAAAACCGCTCCCGAAGCACCGAGACGAATAAAATCACAAGACCAGCCAAAAGCACCAGCAGGCCTACTTTTAAAATCAATTCAACATTAGGGTCTCTGATGATTTCTTCTATAGCCCTGAATCCGCCGTAGATTATCAGAATTATACCTGCAATCGACAATAAAATCCAGCCAAGGCCGCGTTCTATTCGATTATAAATACTGCTCCAGTAATCCTGCCAGATCTTGTCCTCTGGCTCAACAAGTGTCACCTCATCGGTTATCTCTTTGAGCTTCTGAAACTCCTTAAGCTCACCGGCACATTCGGGACAACCTTGCAAATGTTGCTCGAACCGCCGTTTTTGTTCGTCGTCTAATTCGTTATCCAGGTAGCCCATCATCATGTCTTTCCAGTCATGGCATGTCATTTGGCATACCTCCTTTCCCTGCGCCCAACAGTTCTTCCAGTCTTTTTCGGGCATAATACAATCTGCTCGTAACGGTACCTTTATTGCAAAACAGGGCCTCGGCAATCTGATCGTATGACATGTTCTGAAAGTGTCGGAGGATGATGACCTCGCGATGTTTCTCATCCAGTTGACCGATGGCCTGCCATACCCTGTCTTTGATCTCGTTTCTGGCCGCCACCTCCTCGGGTGAAAAACAGTCGGCAGTCGCTTCGACTTCAGGGCAGCCTTCGACATCAAGAGAGCCGGCCTTCCTGTACCTTCTCTTCCTCAAATGGCTTATACAAAGATTCTTCAGAATCTGATAGAACCAGGGAAAAAACTTCCGGTCAGGTTTGACCCGCTTGATGTTCCGATATGCCCGAATAAAAGCTTCCTGCGACAATTCCAGGGCGTCCTCACGATTCCCCACAAGCCCCAGAGCAATAAAATACGCGTCTTTCATATACTTATTCACAAAAACTTCAAACGCCTTCCTTGAGCCCCGCCGACACTGCTGCATAGCGACCAGTTCTTCTTGACAGATGCTTTGCACTCTTTTCGGCTCCAAAAACAATTCCTTTTTTCACTTCTAAAGTAATATACTCATCAGAAGACAGATTTCTTCAAATTATTTTACATATTTCTTACAACAATTTTCCCATTTTAACCGCCCGGCAAATCCCCTACGATATTATCACCCTCTGGCCTGTTTTAATATGCAATATATCATTGGCACCGGCATTTTTAAGGCTGATTTCCAGGGTATTATTCGAACCTTCGATGAGAAATAAATCATTATCTTTGGCCGATGCATAATTGGGATAAAAATTCAACTCTAACCGCTTATCGCCTATTTCCATCACATACTTTTCTTTCTGACGATTCGGTATGTTTGTCACGATATTTCCGAAAGTGTCGATCCTGGTAACAATTCCCACGTTTTCATTTCGAAACAGCTCCAGTTTATTAATATCTCCCGTCTTTTCCCCGACGGTTTCAAAACGGCCCAGCTCAATATCTGCCGCCGCTATTGAAAAAACATCTCTGCCATGAAAGGTTTGGCTGGCATTTCCCGGAACATTAAGTACTCTGATTTCCATGATTTTCTGTTGTTTTAATGTTTCCCAGAACAGGCCATTATCAGGTCCGACAAAGTAATATTTCCCGGTCTTGACTGCTATGGCTTTTCTTGATGTTCCTACTCCAGGATCAACAACGCAGCAGAATACTGTACCTTCGGGAAAGTAACGATAATCATTGCTGAGAATCCACGATGCTTCGATGAGATTTTGCGGTGAAATATTATGACACAAATCGACAATTTTGATATCCGTGGAAATTCTCAATATGACTGCCTTCATCACTCCTACATATTCACTCGAGCCAAAATCGGTCAATAATACAATCATATCAGTCCTTTTATTAATGTTTTTCCTCACCCGATGGCATCCACGAATATAACCGGCCATAATTATTATCCATCAATGCCCGATAATCAATTATAAAGCTGTAAAACCGTCCAAAAACTAAACATATCTTAAACCGCATAAATTCAAGATTTCCTTCCAATGCGGTCGAAAGACAAAAAGATACACATTGAACAAAAATTGACTTCAAACATGCCAATAAAAAGTCGACTTTATTGGTAGTACCGACTCAGCCTTGCAACTGAGGAGTATCGATAAGTAAACATTTATAAATTTTAGGAGACTTTTGATGTATAATTCACGTTCAAGCCGCATAGTTGCCCTTCTTATTCTGGCCGCTATAATCACCATATTATCATCAATCCCCATTGTTACCGGCGAGGAAAAACCTCCGACTGCGAAACCGGAAACGGAAAAACCAAAACCCGATTTCCCGCCTCTGGAAGAGGTCATCAAGGATTATGAAAAAGTCATTTCCACCGCCGATGGAGAGAAAAGCTTTTATACAGTCTGGATACGCGAAAAAGACGGTCAGGTTTTAGCGGCTTTGCCTTCCGGTTATGAAAATAAAAAATTCTTTATCGCACTGACCATCGCAAGAGGAGAAGAATTCGCTGGCTTGCAGGCCGGAGACATGTACGTCTATTGGAAACGCTACGACAAACGTCTCGCTTTGATTGAACCGAATATAGAGATAAAATCAACCGGAGACGATGAATCGAAAGACTCAATAGAACGATTATTTACCGACCGGGTGATTCTGGACGTGCCGATAGAAACCATGTCCGGCGGTTCTCCCGTTATCGATATGGACGAATTACTTGTTGGTCAGGCCAATAAGTTTTTTGGCAACAGTGTCAGGATTTCCAATCCGAAACTGATAAAAATCAAAAAAGCAAAGGCATTTCCCAAAAATATCGAACTTGCTTTCGAGATCCCCACGGAAAACGGACGGCTTCAAACACTTTACTATTCAATCAGTGAGATACCAGGCAGTACCGGATATAAGCCTCGAAAAGCAGACGAACGCGTCGGCTATTTCACAACCGGCTTTGACGATTACGGACAGTTCAAAGACCCGGAAACCAGGGTACGTTATATCAACCGCTGGAACCTCGAAAAAGCCGATAAATCTCTTAAAGTAAGCCCTCCCAAGAATCCAATAGTTTTTTACATCGAGCATACCACACCGGTTCGATATCGCCGATGGGTAAGAGAAGGCCTGTTGTACTGGAATAAAGCCTTTGAAAAAGTCGGCATTTCCAACGCGATAGAAGTTTACTATCAGGACAAAGATTCCGGGGCACACATGGAAAAAGACCCGGAAGATGTTCGATATAA
>CAYVXS010000394.1:0-3693 GCA_964454885.1 uncultured Pirellulales bacterium | reverse complement strand
CGGGTTACTGGTTCGAAATTTGGGGGAATAGCAACATCCAGCATTTTGACGTTTTCAGGCAGGTCCGCAGATTCCAGGCAATAAACAATCGGCCCGCGTTTGACGGCCACCTCATTGCGAACCTCCTCGACCATAGGATGAGCCTCAATCAATTGCACAGGCATAGGCAGAGTAAGTTCGATGGTATCACCCGCCGACCATTTTCGCCGGATGGGGAAATATTGTCCCGGTTTAATATCATCACCTATGGTTTTGTCGTTGATTGTCACGGCGGCACTTTCCGCCCAGCCGGGGATGCGCAGGAAGATGGAGAATTCCTTTTCGGGCGCTTTTTCGACGATGATTCTTATTGCCCCGTCCCATGGGTAATCCGTCTGCTGCCTGAGTTTCAGAGCGGCCCCGCCGGAGAGGCTTGTATCAAGAATGTTACTGCCGTAGAGATTGATCCACAATCCTTCGTCCGAGAGACTGTAGGCGTAAGCACTCACCTCGGCAATTGTTCGGACCGTATTCGGCGGGCAGCAGAAGCAACTGATATACTTCTGCCTCTGCCGCGACCAGCGCAGCTCGAAAGGCATCTCTTCCACCACCCGAAGCGGATTGGTGTAGAAATATTCCTTGCCGTCGAGGCTGATGGTCGAAAGCACCCCGTTGTAGAGAGCCAGCTCGAGCATATCGGCAAAGCGCGCCTGTGCGGTGACTTCCAGCATGCGCCAATTCCACAACGCGAAGCCTACCGTTGCGCACGACTCGTTATACGCGGTGACATTCGGGAGCTGATATTCCCTGCCGTACGCCTGATGAACGAGTTGGATGGCGCTGTGGTCTCCGGAGCCATCAGGCGAAGCCCCGTCATACAAAGCTCCGGTGGCACCGGTGACGTAAACTTTAGAGTATGCGACGTCACGCCAGATACTGTCAAGTGCGTTCATCAGGGTTTCGTCCCCGGTTTCCGCATATACATCCGTCGCACCGGCGTAAAGGTAATTCGCCCTGACCGCGTGACCGACGGCTTTGGTCTGTTTGCGAAAGGGAATCCGGTCCTGATTATGGTCCGAGCCTTCCTTGACAAGGTCGCGAATATCAATAAGTCCCCCGGCCAGTTCCAGGTACCTCGGGTCTCTGGTGGTTCGGTACATCTCGACCACGCCCATATAGTGGGACGGGCAGATGGCGTTATTCGCCAGGTTCTCGGGAGATTTCTTGTAGAATGTGTAAAGATAATCGGCGGCCTTTTTGGCTATATCGAGAAGTGTAGTCTTGCCCGTGGCACGATAATGAATACATGCACAGGTCATCAAATGTCCCATGTTATAAGTCTCGAAGTCGAGCCTGTTCTCAAATTCTGCTATTTCCGGCTCCCGGCCTCGCTGGGAGATTATAACAGGGGTATGAATATAGCCGTCTCCGCGCTGGGCTTTGCCGATGACCTCGATAATTTCGTCCATCTGCTTATCGAGCTGCTCGTCTTTGGTAAGGCCGTAAACGAAAGCGACGGCTTCGAGCCACTTATAGAAATCGCCGTCGTTCCATTTCGGCCCCTTGTGCCTTCCCTGCTTTTGGCCTGCAGCGACAAGAAAGTTCTCGTAAGCGCCGCTGATTTCGGGATTTTTCAGGAGAGTCCACATGTTCGGAATCATATTTTTTCGGCAGACTTCGAACCTCTCGGCCCAAAATCCACCGGTCCACCGAACGTCGTCGATATCGACGCTGCGAAGTTTTGCAAACCGGCTGGAAGATGTGTTCGTGATGCCCTTTTCCATAGAAAAGACGGTGCCACCGGTCAAAAAAATCGTCACGATCAAAGTAGAAATAAATGGTACTATGAGTATGCAACCGGAATAATTAGTCCTGAAAGTTTTTTCGTGATATCTCAAATTCATTTAAGAATCCTTAGTACCTTCTTGTATGCTGAAATCATGTCATATTATTTTATTCGTATGTCTGAGCCGAGTTCTCCTATGCGTTTCCGGACCAGCAGGATTCTTTCAAAAAGAAAAACAATAGTCCGACTATCGCTCGTGCGACTTCATGTCTTTCGACGTGGCCAATCCGATGGCCCTGCCTTTGTCACCAACGGCGCAGTAGAAATGATACACTACGCCGTCATGTTTCAATATCCAGGGCTTGTGAGCGAAAGTTTTGTCCCACGGCTCGGATGGCCTGATAAGGTCGGAACCGTCCCACTTGGTCCAGTGCACCAGGTCGTGCGAGGCTGCGAAGGTATCGAAGGCACCGTCTTTCCAGAATGCCCCGAAATAGAACATGACCCACAAGCCGTTCATTTTCACAATCTGCGGGTCGCCGCTGATGACCGCCCTGTTTTCGTTCGTCGGATGTTTATTCTCCAAAACGTAATTTTCGCCGTAACGCCTCCAGCTTTTCATATCGTCGGAGATTGCAATGCCGATACGCTCACTTTCTTTCGGCGGACGGGCATTGTAAAACATCACGAATTCCGCACCGAGAATCTTGTCGGAATCGCGAAAGATATAACTCTTGAACAGAGTTTCTCGCTCGAAAGGCCTTACATCGGCGTCCGTGGTTTTCAGGACCGGCAAGGGAAGTTTCTGCCACGGCTGTGCTTTCGACGGGTCATCCGTCGAGGCGATACCGATAAACAGCGGCGGAGTTTCATAACCGGGGTGCGGCCCGCCAAGATAGGACATCCAGTATCGTCCTTCATAAGTTTGCAATGTATTGCTGCCGCCCCATGTAGTATCGAAAAGCGAGATACCGCCTCCGGCGTTACACTGGTCCCATGTACCCTCGGCGCCGGCAGGCAGTACCGTCCCGAGCGGCCGCCAGCCAAGCAGGTTGTCACTTACCGCAAGCTGGGTAGTATAGCCGAGTGTTTTGTTGTTCGAATCCTTTTCGAGCCGGACATAAACCAGATACCATTTGTCACCGTATCGAAAGACGTTGGGGCAATCCACGCTCTTGTTCTCCGGCGGCTCCAGTATAAGGCCGTACTTGTAGGGAGTTTTGGCCTCCTCGTATATGGCCTTCATCTGCCCGGGGGTGATTTCCTGGGCGGTCGAGAGTCCGGCGAAAATCGAAACCGCTATAAACAAAATAAGCGGGAACCAAACATTCTTGACTTTAACGTTCATACAAAACTTCAACGTCAATCATTTTTCAGCCATATAAGGATACCGGAAATCTGTCGGCGGCACCAACGTTTCCTTAATGGTTCGCGGCGAGACCCATCTTGCCAGGTTGAGAGCGCTGCCGGCTTTGTCGTTCGTGCCGGAAGCCCTCGAGCCGCCGAACGGCTGCTGGGCCACGACCGCGCCGGTGGGTTTGTCGTTGATATAGAAATTCCCCGCCGAGTGACGCAGGGCATCCATGGCTTTGTTTATTTCCCTGCGGTCCGTTGCGAATATCGCCCCGGTCAATGCGTACGGTGATGTCTGGTCGCATAACTCCAGCGTCTGCTCGTACTCGTTTTCGGGATATATATAAATCGTCATGACAGGCCCGAATATCTCTTCGGTCATTAGTTTCGACTTAGGGTCTTTGCTGACAACAATAGTCGGTTCGATGAAATATCCCTTCGAGTCGTCGCTGCCGCCGCCCGTAACAATTTCCATATCGGGGGAATCTTTGGCGTATGCGATATACCCGGTGATGGAATTGAACGCCTTTTTATCGATAACCGCCCCCAGAAAAGTCGTGAAGTCGGTGACATCG
>CAYVXS010000393.1:0-3703 GCA_964454885.1 uncultured Pirellulales bacterium | reverse complement strand
GTCCAATCCCTTTATACAACGGCCTTTTATTGTAAACAGAAAACAGTTTCCTAACTGCTCCTTTCTGAAATGAGGTAGTCTATGGCAACAATTACAAAGAAAGAACTTATCGACCGAATTGCAGAACGTACACAAGCCAAAAGAGTAACGGTCAAGTGCATAGTCCAGGCATTCCTTGATGAGATTATTGGGGAACTGTGTCAGAATAACCGTTTGGAATTCCGAGACTTCGGCGTCTTTGAAACCAGAACACGAGCTTCGAGAGTCGCCCAGAATCCAAAGACCCTCGAGCGTGTCGATGTTCCTGCAAAGCGAACGGTGAAATTTAAGATGGGTCGATTGATGAGAGAGAATCTTTCTTCTCGTGCTGTCAAGCCGGCCGAGACGAAATAATATTTGGTAATATATAACCGCCGTCCACAACAAAACGCAGTTATTTTCCGGTTACCAGCAGTGAGCTTCAATAGTTTGTGGAGCGCGCAGTTGATAGTTTGTATTTGTTAAGCTGTTCAAAAGGAGCGTTTATGTCAGACGGGAAAGTTAAGTGGTTCAACCCGAGAAAAGGTTATGGCTTTATCGCGACCGAAGACGGCCGTGATATTGTCGTCCATTACTCAAGTATTAAAGGTGACGGGTATAAAACTCTCGCCGAAGGCGAGCCGGTCACTTTTGAAGTCGTTGAGGGTGACAAGGGACTCAGGGCGGAAAATGTGACCGCCAAATCGGCCCAGGGTACTCAACAAGAAGAGTCGTAAAGTTGTTGTTGTTCGTTGCGGGCTTAAAGGGAGATTACCGACAAATCATTTTTTCAATTCCCTTATTGCCTGACTTACTCCAAAAACAATTGCAACAGGAAACCGCCTGTTCTGACCGAAGGTGTCTATATCAATTAAAGATTAATTTTTAATTAACATTAAAGATATGTAATCTTAATAAAACATGATAATATACGTGGACCTATGGGTGTCGAAAAGTGTCAATCAGGTCTCGACTGTAATGTGCTTGTGTTGAACAAGCATTACATGCCGATTCGAATCGTCGGAGCCAGGAGGGCGTTTTCTCTGCTCTGGCGGGATCTTGCCGAAGTCGTATCGCTCGAAGACGACCGCTATTCGAATTATGATTTCCAGAGCTGGTGCGAGGTCAGCCGGTTCAAGCGGGATTTCGAGCCGGACGGGTACGACTGGATTTCCACCGTCAATATTTACATTGCCGTACCTCGAATTATCAGGCTGCTGTTCTACGACCGACTTCCGAGAAACGAAGTCAAGTTCAATCGCAGAAATATTTTCGCCCGCGACAAGAACAGGTGTCAATACTGCGGCAAACGTTTCCCGACAAGCGAACTCTCACTCGACCATGTCATTCCCAGAAGTATGGGTGGCAAGGCAACCTGGGAAAATATCGTTTGTGCCTGTCCCGCCTGTAATGTGAAAAAGGGCGGCCGAACACCGAAAACCGCCGGTATGACACTCATCAAAATCCCCGTCAAGCCCAGACATAACCCGCTGGTCCACGTCCACCTCGGCCACGAACGCTATAAAAGCTGGAAGCAATTCCTCGACCACGCCTACTGGTCGGTCGAGCTGAAATAACACCCTTATAACACACGGTTAATCCGAAAATCAAGCCTGATAATGTCGTTTTCCAACGCAAAAACAGGCTATCGAACATTTTCTTGATGTCACTGTATTAAATTGTATATAATAAAATTAGTACCCGGAACATACGTGGGGGACAAAAATGAAGAATTGTAAGAATATCAAATCATGGCCGTTTGCACTTTTACTGTTAACTATTTCTCTGGCGCCTGCTTATGTAAAAGCGGGTGAAAATCTCCTGGTCAATCCGGGCTTCGAGTACGGAACAACTACCGGATGGACCAATTGGGGCTGCACGCTGAGGGCGATACGGGACCAGGTTCATTCCGGCGGTTTCAGTGTTTTAACCTCTGACAGAACCCAGAACTGGCAGGGGCCTGTTCAGTCCCTGCTTGGAACGCTGCAAAACGGTAAAACGTACAGTATTTCCGGCTGGGTCCGCCTGCAAAACGCCCCTCAAGACAATATAGGAATAACAGTCAGCCAGACAGATTCCGGCGGAACCCAGTATCACGCTATAAATTGGTCCACCGGATACGATGATCAATGGACTCAGCTTGCCGGGGATTTCACTCTAAATGCAGCGGACAATCTCACCGCATTGAACCTTTACTTCGAAGGCCCTGCCCCCGGAGTAAATTTCTATCTCGACGATGCCCAGGTTGCGGAATTCACCGTCGAACAGCCCGGACCTTATGCCACAGGTATAGTGGACGTTAATACCGTTTACCAGCAGCTCGAAGGTTTCGGGGCATCCGGCGCCTGGTATGAAGGCTGGCTGACCGCGCACCCTTTGAGGAACGAAATATACGATATTCTCTTCAAGCAGTTGGGCCTTGATATTTACAGGTTACGAAATACGTACGATATTTCCAGTGACTATATCACCAGTTCGGCCCAAATCGTCTCCGCAGCGGAAGCTTCCCTCGGTCACCCTATAAAGATTATGATTTCCTCCTGGTCGCCGCCGGCCTACCTCAAAAGCAACGGCAGCACGGTACGCGGCACACTGAAAAAAGACGCTAACGGCAATTACATGTACGACCAGTTCGCCCGGTGGTGGGCGGACAGCCTGGAAGAGTTTGCCGGCCGCGGCATAATTGCCGACTACGTCAATATACAAAACGAGCCGGATTTTGTCACCGACTGGGACACCTGCAAACTTACGCCGACCGAGACCTCGACTTCGGCGGGATATAATCTTGCTTTCGAAGCGGTCTATCAGGAATTGTCTTCCCGTATGGATGACGATATGCCGAAGATGCTCGCCGCCGAGGCCTGCGGCTGCGGCGTGACACATTCATATATAAACGCTCTTATCGATCCGAATCATGCTTACGGCTATGCACATCATCTTTACGCCGACGGTGACTATGACAATCCCGATTCGTTCATCCAGGCCATGCAGAACTTCGCCGACCGATGCGGTGATAAACCTTTATTCCAGACGGAATATTCACGCGGCTCCGGCGAAGAGCCTTTTAGCGTGGCTATGGACCTGGCCCGGCACATACATAACAGCCTCGTCCACGAGGGAGCCTGTTCCTTTTTCTATTGGGACCTGTTCTGGGGCGGCGAGGGCGGCTTAGTGACACTCGATAATCCATGGCAGGCCAGGCCCGGTTATACCATCAATCCTACGTATTACGCGTTCAAACAATATTCGGCGTTTACCGACCCCGGCTGGTATCGCGTCGAGGCCTCGACCGATTCGAGCAGCCTGCGAATCTCCGCTTTTATCAGCCCCGATGCCAACGACTTAACCGTCGTTATCATCAACGTCTCGGACATCGACATCGACCTGTCACTTTCATTGGGAGATTTTTCGTCGGATACTTCGGCCGTATATCGAACCAGCGAGACGGAAGGTGCCGCTTATATCGGCACATTCGATCCGTCGATATCGTTGACGTTTCCCCCGCAGACAATCACGACAATCAGCCTGGACGGCGGCGACCCGTCCCAGCCCGAACCAAGATCATAACAGGACGATTTGTGACCTCTTAACCGATTCGCCGTGCTACCTAGAAATGTGTATGGTGTCTCCCTATTATTTGCAAATTGTTTCTCCAAATAAAGATTTAACACATCAAATTGGAGAA
>CAYVXS010000392.1:0-3715 GCA_964454885.1 uncultured Pirellulales bacterium | reverse complement strand
CATATTGAATTCCCCTCTCCCAAGCTTAGCTTGGCGCGATGTCAGGAGTTCTGAACATACTGGAAATATCATTTGCTTATTTTATAAATTTAATCAGGATCAAGATTTTCAAAAGGCGAGGGAATAGCAATTGTCAGAATCAAAATATATTTGATGATTTACTCTTTTTAGAGCCTTTGAGCAGCTTTGTCGGCGATATTATGCAATATCTTATTTAATGGGTTGTCTGCAGGAAGCATATCAATAGCTTGTTCTGCGTATTCTTCAATTATAGCGAGAGACTCACGATGGTCTAGTAAGGAATGTTCTATGTTATGAAACAATTTGAATAAATAATCTAAATGGTCCTGAAACAACCTCAATCTGGTATTAATATCAACCGTTTCCCCATTAATGGCTTCGATTATATCGCGGTTTAAATTAAGGTAGGCATCCATGACAGTGCGAGGATTAATAAATTTCCTATATTCACAGAAACGATCCACCTTTTGCCCCAACAATTTTAAATCGAGTGGTTTAAATATGCAGTCGAATGCACCAATCTTAAGGGCATCAGAAGCTGAATCAACTGTAGGATGATCAGTCATAAGGATTATTATCGTATTGGGATATTTCAAACGTGCCACGCGAATGAGCTCCATCCCAGTTTCACTTGAATTTCCCTCAATCGGCATATTTTTGTCGATTAGTAATAAGTCATATTTTTTAGTGTGTAATTTTTCCAAGGCAGACTGAAGTCTATCAGATCTGTCACAATTGTAGCCGTTTTTTTTAAGTGCCTCAGAGATCAGTAGTTGATTTTCCCGGTCATTATCAACGATGAGTATATTCCCTTTCAATGGTTACTCCTCATTTTAAATGGTAAAGCGTGTCGATCAGGTTTTAGCATTCCTTCCTAAAAAACTGGATTTAATGGATTATCCCTAGAATAATCATCGGATATTATATCCATAAAAGTTGGTATTTATTAATATTACACTTTTTCAGAAATAATATTGATGTTCATGGATTTAGTGTTTGACATAACTTTTGTTTCACAATTGTATCCATTGAGGCAAACATCTTTATGACGATACCAATTTAATTGAGATATAGCAACTAGCAATCGAAGCTGATGAAGATGTTTTAAAGTGGGTATTTGCATATTATACATACAGTGGAACAACTCATGTTGGGACATCGCCAGAACCTAACTGAAATCCATCTTAGCATAAAGGATGTGTTGGAAGACATTCCCATGAGCAGTTATTTGTCCGCCGATAGCCTTGGAAGTTACACACTCGTTGTACCTAAGCGATTGTGGCAAAATAATTGAATGGTTGCAGCCTTGCATTGCTATTCACTTGGAAGATGGATTAGGATTCATTGAGATTATCAGCTATATCTTTAAGTAACTGATCGAGATTCCCGTTGAATTCGTCAATTAGGATTGCTCCATCCGAATCCCGTTCGACCTTTGAAATATTGGGGTGTTCTCTTTCAAGTTTGTTTATTACTACTGATTGGCGCTTATTTTTTTGAAGGAGCTTATGAGCTGCTTCCATCAATCGATGCTGCTTAATTCCTTGATGTATGGCTTCAGCCAAATCGTCTGTTTTACAGGGCTTTATGAAAAATCGACTGATTCCTCCGCTATTAATTGCTTCAAGTGCATTGTCTAAGGTCGCCTTGCCTGTAAGCATGATACGAAAAGAATTGGGGCTCAATGCTCGTGAGTACCTAAGAAATTCGGTTCCTGACATCATCGGCATATCCTGGTCTGAAATAATTACGTCTATAGGAGTATTTTTCAGGATTTCCAGGGCTTCACGGCTTGATGTTGAAGTCAGGATAGCATACGGTTCGCGATGAAGCTGCCGCCGTAAACCGTTAAGCAGGTTCTGATCATCATCGACAATAAGTATGCTATGCTTCATACATGTTCTCCATATTAATCCCCAGTGCGATTCCAAACTATGAACACATTTTATTCCGGTTCAAATATTTCAACGCGAATCGGTCCCTGTATCATTTGCAGCCTGGCAAAATTGCGAATGCGGACTAAATGAGACTCGGAAATATAATTCCCAGCAGCGATTATTAGCGCCCCCCCATCAGTTTTCAAATCTGATACAAGCATGTGGCCGACTTCGAGTTGGGATATCGAGATAGAACGAACAACTTTTTTAGTTTCGTCCAGGTTTTTTCTGGTTGTTCTGAGATATTCCAGTACAAAATCAAACAGATTAGGATCGTAGGAACTCTGCATGGATCGTAATTTTGCCGTTATAGACTCTGGAGTCAGATTTCGCCCTGTTTGATAAAAGTCCTTGGCAATTTTGAGAATTCTAGCTCCAAGTGGAATTCCCTCACCCGATACCAAATCTTTTGGGAAGCCGCTTCCATCATAATTCTTATCTTGATACAGAACGATCTGCGCTACAGGCTTCAATCTGGGTATCTTTGCAAGAAGATTATGACCTATTTCCGGAATGCGGGATAACATATCCTCCTCTTCCGACGAGAGAGGCACTCCTGTTTTTTCCTTGACGATTGTGTCCGCCGGTATGGTCACCCGACCAATTTCACATAACATTCCTGCAAGTTCGATATCCCATGTGTCGGGCAAATTAAGTAACCGAGCAATCTCCCGGACAGTATCCCGCAGAATACGGGAGCGCCCGAAGGACTGTGCGTCCAGAATAGAGAGTATTTCGGTAAGAACTTTAACGCTCCCTTTCAATGTTTGATCGAGCAGCTGTCGTTCAGCTGTAACAAGTCGATACTGTTGAAGACCGGAATCGATTACTTTGGCCAGTATTTCCGTAGAACACGGTTTGGTCAGAAAACGAAAAATATTCCCCTGATTTACAGCTTCAATGGCAGAATTCAAATCCGCGTTGCCAGTAAGCATAATGCGAATTGTGTCGGGAGAGATATCCCTGATTTTAGCAAGAAACTCAATTCCATCCATTCCCGGCATTCTCAGATCGCTGACGACAACGGCAAAGGTTTCTCCAGATGTAAAAAACTTCAGTCCTTCGTTACCACCATTGGCAGTTTCAATCTGAAACTGTTTACGAAGTTGACGCTTGTGTGCGGCCAGGATATTTTCATCATCATCTACACAAAGTATTTTCTCGACCATCAGAATCTATGCCAAAATTACTAGCTCTATGTAAATTGAAACAACTTCTCACGTAAAAGATTAAGTGCCACTTCAACTATTTCAGGATCATATTGAGTTCCACAATTATTTTCCAATTCCCTCATTGCCACCTCGAGACCCCTGGAAGGCCGATAAGGACGGTGGTGGGCAATGGCTTCCACGGTATCGGCAGCTGCAATGATCTTAGCCTGCACGAGAATTTGGGAATCCTTCAAACCAGCGGGATAGCCAGAACCGTCTATCCTTTCATGGTGCTGAAGGATAATTTTATGAAGAGGGAACGGGAATTTAATGGGTTCAAGAATGTCGTGCCCGATTTGGGCATGCATCTTTACAATATTCCATTCATATGGATTCAAGCGGCCTGGCTTGTTCAGGAATTCAACAGGAACGTAGATTTTGCCTATATCATGAATCATTGCCGCCATTTCAACCTGTTCTATTTCCTCCTCGGGAAAATGCAGTGCTTTCGCGATGGCGGCAGAAAACATGGCGACTCTATTCTGGTGACCTGCAGTATAAGGATCTTTGGACTCAATAAGTCTTGCGAACGCCTGAATAAGACCT
>CAYVXS010000391.1:0-3730 GCA_964454885.1 uncultured Pirellulales bacterium | reverse complement strand
TTATTCTTAACCACGCCGACGAGGGCCGCACTTTATACTTATGATAGTAACGATGCCTCTCAATGGATTCCGGACGAGCAGACAATCGTTTCCACTTTAGTTGTGCCTGATTCCTATTCGATTAAAGATGTAAACGTCGTTATTAACATAGAGCATCCGTATGTGTCCGACCTTGTCGTATATTTAACCTCACCGAATGGGATGAGGGTGGAGCTGTTTTCAGGTGTAGGAAGCAGCGGAGATAATTTCGAGGGAACGATTTTAGACGATGAAGCGGATGTATTAATAAACAACGGCATGGCTCCTTTTACAGGTTCTTATAAGCCCGAAGGCAGTTTACTGGATTTTTTCGGCTCGAATCCGCACGGCGTATGGAAGCTTGAAATAACTGACAGTGCCTCCGACGATGAGGGATATCTGAATTCCTGGGGTTTAATTATCGAGCCGTGCCCGGTCCCGCCGGCCGCGAGCAATCCGAGTCCCATCAACGGGATTACGGAACTGCCGGTAAATATATGTATGTCATGGTCGGTCGGCGATGTTTCACCGGATTCCACTTGGGACCTTTATCTCGGTACGAATCAAAATTCGCTTACCCGCATAGCTTCTGATTTGACGGAAATGAGCTATTGTCCGGGGCCGCTGCTCGCCGGGACGCAGTATTATTGGCGCGTTGACATCAAAAATCCATGTTTGGCGACGCCCGGTCCCGTATGGTCGTTCAGGATAACCGAGCCGCCGGTAGCGCTGTGTCGTGATGTCACCGTCACCGCGGACAGGAGTTGCCAGGTTTCCTTGACGGTTGACGACGTTGACTGGCACTCGTATGACCCCAACGGCGATCCCATAACACTTGCTATAGATTCGACCGGGCCGTTTCCGGTCGGGGTACATACCGTGACATTGACTGTGACCGACGACAAGGGGGCTGTGGACACCTGCACATCGACGGTAAGAGTTATGGCGACCGCTTATTGCTACACCCTCGACGCACTCGATAAGCTCTGGTACCTTATTTCCCAGGACCCGACTTCCTCGCAGCTCAAGCAGGCCATCGATTATCTGAACGCCAGTCTCGGGGAGAGCGCCCCTTATAATACTATCGCCGAAAGCGACCGAATCCGTGTTGTCTGGGCCGGGCCGGACCGCATCGCCCAGTGGCAGGGAGGTTTTGAAGGTGCGACTGTTCTCGATTATCAGCAGCAGGCGTGCTCAGCGTTAAAGACGTACTTCCAGGGCCAGGGGACCTCCCGTGCAAACGATATTTACGATGTGTGGCTGCTCGTGGCGAAAGCGCATAAGAAGCTTGCGGAAACGGCCCTTTCCGATGCCGATTTTCAGATTACCGATGCGGCTACCGTGGATCAAATTAAAATTCTCATAAGGGAGGCCGATACAGTCACCGAGAAGCTGAGCAGTGAAATTTGCGATACCGCCCTGCCGAAATACGAGCAGGCATGGAATCTGGCCATAGGCAGTCTCGGTACCGTCGTTGACTGGAACCGCGACGGGATTGTCGAATACGAAGATTTCATCAGCTTCTTCGATGAGTGGCTTGAAATTGTAGCGCCGTAGAAATGTCGGGATGAGTTCCTGCCGGGACTTCGAAAAGGTTCGCGTTTTTATGTATATTTTCTGATTTGTTTTACAAGGAGAATGATCCCCGGTGTAAGCAGGAATATCCAACCGATTATCACAACGGCTGTACCCGGGCTGGCCTGATCAATATATTTTAGACCGACATAAAAACCTTTCCATTGCCCGATTTCATCGCCCCAGAATATAAAAGCAAGACAGACGGCAAGCCAGCCGAATACAGCCAGAGTAGTTTCGGCGGCGTCGATTTTTTCATCATCTGATATATCCTGACCTATTACATCAGTTGCCAGAAAGTAAATCAGTCCGGCGAGGTACAAAGCGGTAATAATTAACGCAATTATTTTGGTTCGTTCCATCGTTTTATTTTCCCTGCGTTATTTTGAATTTTTTCCGCTATGCGGCAGGCGGATTAAAACATCATGCAATCGGCGTAAATGTCCTGGAAGTCCGGCTCGTGCGCGATTTCTACGTATTCGATTTTACGGGCCAGCTCGCGGGCATGATCCCGGCTGTGGCCCGAGAGCAGAATCATCTGCGCGCCGGAGGCCGCGGCGTTGCCGATGAAATGAATCCGCTGAATGTCACCGGCCGGCAGAAGCCCGATCCGCAGGGCACTTTCCGGACGGATACAGTTGCCGAAGGCGCCCGCTAAGAAAATCTGCTCGATATCCGCATCCGCTACATCGAGCTTTTGCATTAAGATTTTTATCCCGGCAAGTATTGCGGCCTTGGCCAGCTGCAACTGGCGAATGTCCCTTTGTGTCAGGATGACGTTCCGCTGGTTTGAATCCGCAGCTTTATGAAAGACGAAACCTAATTGCTCGTTCGTTTTTGTTATTCGTGAAACAATTGCGGCCGGCAGCGTGTCTTTGAGTATATCAGGATCGTTAATCCGCCCGGTCGCATCGACAACGCCCAAATCCAGAAGGACGGCGACGGCGTCGATAAGACCTGAGCCGCATATCGTCCGCGGCGGGCAATTTCCTATCACATCCATCTCGATATCATCCTGACCGATAACGACCGCTTCAATCGCACCTTCGGCCGCCCTGCCGCCGCAACTGATTCGCGCGCCTTCGAGCGCCGGACCGGCGGCACAGCTTGCGGCGAAAAGTTTGTCTTTGGTACCGAGCACAATTTCGCCGTTTGTGCCGATATCGACTATTAGTGTCACTTTATCCGCCGAATCGACGTCTGTAGCAAGGGCGACGGCGGTTGTGTCCGAACCGACGAAACCGGCGATATTTTCGACGGTATGAATATTTCCACGGGGATTGATTTTTATATCCAGCATCTCGGCGGGTGTGTCGAAAGCATCGAGCGAATGTGCTTTATAAGGGGCCCTGCCAAGCTGGGCTATAGGTAATTTCAGGAAGATGTGGTTCATCGTCGTATTGCCGACTGCACATAGTTCGTATATATCATCGGGAACAATCGAGGCTTTATCACAAAGCCCGGCGATAAGCTCGTTGATGCAATCGATAACGGCCTTGTGAAGATGGGAAAGTTTGTCCGGTGTTTCGGCATAAGCAATTCTGCTGATTACATCATCGCCATATCGTGTTTGAGGATTGAGGATGGATTCCGTCGCCTGGCACCGGCCGTCGGCCATGTCAATCAATTTTGCCACGACGGTTGTCGTGCCGATATCGACGGCCACACCGAAAATTTTATCAGCGGCGGTTTTTTTGCGGATTCGCTCGTATATTGTATTTGACGACTCGATTTTCGCTTCGATTCCCTGTTCGAGAATCTGCATCCGGAAGTATCTGGACTGTGAAGGAACCGAGATTACAAGGTCGCTCCGGATTCTATACTGGCAGGCAAGAATGGGTCTGTCTTCCGGCTGAATTTTAACAAGACATTTTTTACAGGTGCCCCTGCCGCCGCAGGCGGTATTCAGGATAATACCAGCCTGTGCCGCGGCTTCGAGGACTGTAGCGCCTGCGTGTATGGTTATTTGTGTGCCATCAGGCTCGAAGGTAATGTTGAAATGTTTCATTTGCCGTATTGGGCGTGTCACGCCGGGCAAGTCAATACGAACTAATTAAAACCGGTTATCAGGTAATTTTATGCCGTATTTTCCACTTGGCGCGTCGGCCAAGCTGTCGAGGATGCTCAGTTTGACCTT
>CAYVXS010000390.1:0-3744 GCA_964454885.1 uncultured Pirellulales bacterium | reverse complement strand
TCAGTGATACGCAGGTTCTCCGCCACAGGCCCTACTGCGTAAGTCGCCTCATTCAATGCGCTCCATGTACTGCCGCCGAGCGTTCTGGCTTTTACTTTAGTGCTGCAGACCAACTGAAAAGCTCCGTTGTACTGTATTGCCGTCTCCGAGATGCCAGAGGGAGCTGTTTGACTGCTTTCAGTTATTACAAGTTCGCAGGAAATCAAGAAATCTGAACTTGTCGTGGAGACATTCAAGCCGTGGATAGCCAGAATATTGTCACCGGTATGAAGTGCATCAAGATTTGAGGAAACGTTGATATCCTCGAAAATGACCGCTGCGGAGTCGTCGTGAATAGTATCGGCGGAAGAATTCCAGGCGGGTGTCCCGGAAAAATTGCGTCTGGCAATTTCAACTCCGTTGAGATAGGCCACAAAACCGTCGTCATAGAGCATCCTGAGCGTCATAATGCCGAACTGGCTCATGTCCTGTGTAAAGTTAAAAGGTATTCTTATGTAACAGCTTGTTTCGCTCTGATACATACGGTCAAATAAATCGATATCGAAAAAGACCCGGTATTCCGAGCCGGTGTCATAACCGACACCACCTGAGCCGGCCAGCCACGACGAGTCATTATAATTTATGTTGGTTTTCCATGTTTCACTGATCGAACCGGTTGGTACCAGGACTCGTTTTAATGCATTTTCAGATACTAATGTCGTTTGGTTGCCCGGCTGTGTTGTCGTGTCCGGCAAACGGGGGTCTGTTCCATCGAGTGTGTACCAGGTGGTTCCTTCCGCTGTATCCATCGATAATGTATCGTTGGATTTAATATATCCGCCGTGTTTGGACTGGCCGTTAATGTTGAATTCAGGAGCCGCTACGGACGGATAGAAGCCCGCCTGCCTGAGCTGGTCCAAAACGATATCCGTGCGGATGGAAAAATACTCATAAACCATCCGATCGCGTTCGGCGACCCATTCGACGTCTCGGGTCAAGGGGCGGGATCTTATACTGTCACCCCATCGTGCGGATTCCCCGACGATTGCGCGGTCGATATCATTGGCCCGGAACAAATAGCGGTCGATGGATTTGGCCGGTGTTAAAGCACCGTCGTTGAAAAAATGCCGGTGAATGTGGTCCGCCAGCAACATGCGGAAATCGGAATTGGCATTGAGTCTGTTAAGCAGGTAATGTGGATTTGCCGAGCCGACAATCTCGACCCGGTTCGCCCTCCACCAGTCGGGCCACTCCAGTGACCATTCCACATCCCAGGGCAAAAATATAAAGGGGCCTGACGGTTCTTTTCTTCGCAGCACATAATAATTACGGGGGTTACTGTCGTTACAAAGCAGGACGGGTGCGTCACGGCTGCCGACATAGTAGACCATCAAAAGATAATCGATCATGGCCGGGACATCCAGATACCGCTGTATCGATTCGTATGACGCAGCGCTGCTTAAGTTTTGCGCCGCCATGTTTAGCATGGTATTCCATGCGTTCCGGTCGCCTGATACGATATCCAGTGGAGAGCCGTTACTTGCCTTCAGAACCTCGTAATCTTCCTTGTCGCCGCCGAGATGATTCGAAGCGAATCCGTCGTCGGGTCTTTCCGCCAGTATATAAAGGCCCCAATAAAGGCCGTTTATATAAAGGTGAACATGTCTTCCGTATGATGTTAAACCTCCCATGTCTCTGACAGTGTCGCGAGCGAATTGGTCTCGTAAATACTGTGCATGTTCTGTTCCTATACCCTCACAGTATGTGCTGTCTCCGAAGTAAGAGTAGTTCCATGATGCCCGCAATACGAGAGAGTCGAAGCTCTCGATATCAGTATCCTCGAAGAGGGGGTACTTAAGCTGAGAAGGTCCGTATTCGTTTTTGAAAAGAATTCGCAGTGACTTCTTTATCCCGTTTGTTCTGCCGACCCCTCCATGCATCCTCAAACCGGCGTTGACCTGAAAGTTGTCTCCCTTGACCGGATCTATCCATTCTATGGACGCTTCTCTTTCCCAGTTGATTCCTCTTCCGGAGGCGTTGGCGTAGATACCGCGCTGAGAGCCGAAAATATCGTCGTTGTCAAGTACGACGCTCACGGAAGGAATTGTTTGCAGGTCGTTTTTTATTGTCGAAGCGTATGCGGGATCGTTAACGACATCGGGATCCATTTCATAGTTGGCCCGTGTTGAGCCCCAGTAGGTAGGGAAACCGGGAGGATTATTCGGTTGCTCAATAACATCGTCAAGGAATATATAGGTCTGGGTGTCCACGTTTGTGGATTTCCATCCGGGTTTAGTTGCTCCCGCTCTCAGAGGTTTTGTTCCATTGATAAGAATTGGACCCGTATAGATAGTGCCTTGTGGTTCGCCTCGTAGGTTCTGTAAAAGCGGATCGGAACCGTCGAGTGTATAGTAGATTGTTGCACCTTCTGTTTCCGTTGAGATTGTCACAAAAAAGGATGTATTGTAAAAACCGCGATCATGGCTGAATTTCGTATCAGCAACGATACCCATAAAACCTTCTTCGTTGTTTTGACCGGGACTGGGTAAATCGAAAAAACGCCATTGGTCGGAAGCGTCCGGGTATCGTCCATAGGAGATGTCCGCTGTTTGTTCGGGGTATGTGATGCTGTCGATTAAAGTTACTCCATCACGGTCGAAAATACATAATTCTTCTCCGCCTGCGGTAAGCTTGAAATTCGTATGTAGTCCGTCATCGCCAATATCCTCATCAGCCCATATTATTAAATGCTCTCCCGCTTCCAAAATAGTTCCGTCGGGGAACTGCCACTTTGTTGGGTTAGATGAATCATCGGATAAGTACATCCCGCCGATATTTATGGTATTGGAGCCGTAATTGTATATTTCAATCCAGTCGGCATATTGACCCTGCGGGTCCTGGATAAATTTGTTATTTGAGGCCATCAGCTCGTTTATGACTACTGGCACTTCCGCCTGTACGGAGTTAACTATAAAAATAACGAATATCAAACTCAGTAGTGGGATTTTCATACTTTTTAACATTTCTTCACTCAATTGCTATAACTTTGGAGCATCGGCATAATGTTTTGAAACAATTACCCCTCCCGACAACGCAGCCTTTTTGATTTGCCCTGTACCGTTCTGGTGCAGGGTTGCACGAACTTTCGATAAAATCCGTCAAACCATTATAGTTATTGGTTGTTCACCCCATTAGATGGCGGTTTATCCTGCTTCGGCAACGGCCTTCGCCGTGACGAGTAGCCTATCTCACGGGATAAATTGGGTACTTAATATTATCCATTGATATTTATTATACAAAAAAATCGTTGTTTCTTAATGGAATTTTTAGACAAAAGTGGAAAGATACATATTGTTTATTCAAAAACGGCATTATGGCGATAATATACGGGACTTCTCGAGTATAAATCTGCCTTTGTATATTACAAACTAAAGTGACAGATGTCAGGCATTATCATCTTCGCCGGGTGAGCCGCCTATGTTCGTGCCGGCACGCCAGGAATCCTTATCGCCCCAATCGACAGGGTCGGTATTGAACGGATCGATTATGACAAGAGAAAATCCCTGGCCGTCGGTGCCGTCGTACCAGCCGTCTTTGTAACTGAAATTCAGAATGGTCTGTCCTATGGCGTCTTCCAGTTGGATTCTTTCACCGCCGTTGGCTAATCGGCCGGAGTATTGTCCGGCTATATTTATTTGAGTGCCGTATCGGGCCTCGAAGGCAGCTTTATCCTGAACGACTACGACATATTCACCGGGGTCAAGC
>CAYVXS010000389.1:0-3759 GCA_964454885.1 uncultured Pirellulales bacterium | reverse complement strand
TTCTCTTCGGCGATAGTGCCAAGATGGCGGGGGAGATGCTGACCAAGGGTAGCAGGGTCTTGATCGACGGAACGGTCGAAGTGGATCCGAAGAAGGGCTCGTTCAGGGTATTATCGAATACATTCCGCAAGGCATAGGGAGCCCCAGCGAAGAGGCCGTGAGCAATCACATCCTCTTTTTTGCCGTCGTGGTCTTTATCGTAGAAATCGGTAAAACCACCGATTTTAATTTGCTGAAGGTTATAGAGGTTTTCACCCTTGACATCCTCCGGCAGGGCGGATAAGACCTGAACCTGCTCTTGTAATTGTTTATTTTCCGATTCCGCTTGTTCAATCCGGCTTGTTAATTTTGTTTTTTCATCGGTTAATTCTTTGACTTGTTTGAGCAGTTGTTCTTTTTCATTCGTTTTATTACATCCGGCTGGAACAAGAAGGCAGAAGACGGAAATTAGAAACAACGGAAAGGAGCGTTTGAGATATCGTTCAAAGAATGTCGAATTCAGAAGTTTACAATTTGCTATTTGTTGTTCGGTATTTTTTACTCTTTGTCCGGCAGTCATTGTTCTTCCTTGTCATGACTGACAATCTCCGGTGCTTTTTGCAGCACCCTGTCAGCTAATCCATATTCGATTGCTTCTGTCGCATCGAGCCAAAGATTGCGGTCGCAATCCTTTTCGACCTTCTCGACAGTCTGGCCCGTATGTTTGGCTAATATATCATACATTCGCGTCCGAAGTCGAAGAATTTCCTGTGCTTCTATCTCCAGGTCGGTTGCCGGGCCGATTAACTCGCCTGCAATAAGGGGCTGGTGCAGAAGAATTCTGTTATTTGCAAGCAGGAATCGTTTGCCTTCGTGGCCTCCGGCCAATAACCATGCCGCCATGCTTGCCGCCTGGCCGATACAGTACGTGGCGACGTCACAGCGCAGGAACTGCATGGTGTCATAGATGGCCAGACCCGCGGTAATGGAACCGCCGGGGGAATTAATGTAAAAGTGGATGTCGTTTTTGCTGTCCTCATTACTCAGAAAGAGCATCTGCGCGACTATAATATTCGCCGCGTCATCGTTGATTTGCCCGCCCAGAAAAACTATCCTGTCCTTGAGCAGTCTCGAATAGATGTCATATGCCCGTTCGGTTCGGCCGCTTTTTTCAATTACTATCGGTACTAAGTTTTGATTAACGCTCATAGTTTGTATCTCGAATGTGGTTTGAGGTTCTATTTTTTACTTTCGTCTTCCTTGTTTTCCTGGTCCTTATTTCCTTCTTTCATTTTTTTGTCTTCTTCTTCGTGCAGCACCTCGTCGATCAGGCCGTATTTAAGTGCTTCTTCCGCGGTCATATACCTGTCTCTTTCGGTCTCAGCGGCGATTTTTTCGACCGACTGGCCTGTGTGTTCCGAGAGAATTTCGTTTATCATCTTCTTGGCTTTGAGGATTTCCTCGGCCTGAATTTTGATATCTGCCGCCTGGCCGGTGACGCCACCCCAGGGCTGGTGCAGCATGATTTTTGCGTGAGGCAGGGCGAATCGGCTGCCCTTTGTACCGGCAGCTAAAATAATAGCCCCTCCGGACTGTGCTCGGCCGATGCAATAAGTTGCGACCGGGGAACGGACAAAACGTATGGTATCATAAATAGCCATCGTATCGTCCACACTACCGCCCGGGGAATTAATATACAGGCTGATTTCGCTGTTACGCTTGAGATTGTCAAGATACAGCATCTTCATAATTACCTCGGCGGCTCTGGCATAGGAGATTTCCCCGATTAGAAAGACGATGCGGTTTTCCAGAAGCATATCGTCGAGGCTCATCTGGCGATATCGCTGGTACGCTCCACCACCCGGGCCGTATTGGTTGTATATGTCTATGGTTTTTGCATGGTGCTCAAGAGACATTCATTATTTCCTTAATTTAAGCTCAAGTTACATATTACCGGTAATTCTTTGGATATTTCTTTAATCGGATGTTCCTGCCCGCCGGTTTGATTTTTTATCGATAGTTTGGCCTTTTCAGGAATCTTTTTCTTCGGATTCAGTTTTTTTTGCCGCTTTTTTAGTGGTTTTCTTTTTTGTTTTTTCGGTTGCTTTTTTAGCCTTCTTTTCTTTCTTATCGGGTTTTTTCTCGGTTATTTTCGCCGTTTCGAGCAATTTCTCTATGCACTTGTCCTGGCGAACTTCCAGGCTAAACTGTGCCAGTGAGCCGTCATGCTCCATTTGCTCTTTCATTCTTTCGGGCCGCTGGTTTCGCTGTGCGGCCATCCGGGCGATGTGGCCGTTAATCTCCTCTTCGCTCACTTCGATACCGAATTTATCGGCCACTTTGTCCATGATAAAGAATGTTTTAAGCTGTCTTTTGGCCTGTTCCTCACTACCGGCCTGTAGCTGTTCCATGTGTTCCGCGATCTGCTCTCGCGGCATCCCTCTCATTAGCAGGTTAACATACTGGCGGCGTAACACGGTATCGGCCTGTTGTGCGACAACATCCAGAGGTAAATCGAATTCGGTTTTGTCGTGCAGATACTGGTAAATCTGTTCGCTCATTTCGGTTCGTATTTGTCCCTCGATTTGGTTTTGCAGTTTATCGTGGACTTTTTCACGAAATTCCTGTTCGTTTTCCACTCCTGCCCGCTGGAAGAAGCTTTCATCCAGATCGGCGGACTTTAGCCATTTTACATCTTTGATTTCAATCTTTATTTCGACCTTCTTGCCCCGGTATTCTTCTCTGAAATATGTTTTAGGGACATCAACGCTGAATTCCTTTGTATCTGACGCTTTTGCTCCTACCAGAAATTCGTCGAGCTTCTCGACCGGAACCTGTCCGACATTACCGTTTGGCCTGACAAATATCTCGGCATTGTCCAGCTTTTCCTCTTCTTCGAGACCTTCGACTTTAAGATGAACATCGGCGATTATCTGGTCGTCCAGTTCAATAGCGCCTTCGCTGCGGGGAGTCCATATACCGGACCATTTCAACATCTGTTCGATTTCAGCATCGATTTGCTCGTCTGTTACTTCCAGCTTTGTTTTCGTTACGGGGATACCTTCCAGCTCGGGAAGTTCGAATTCCGGTCGCACTTCGACTTCAAAATCGAATTTCATCGGCCCTTCTTCCGGCAGCTCGATATTTTCATAGTCAATGTCCGGCTCGCCGAGGGTCTTTATCTCGTTATCTTTGATGGCCGCCTCGCTTGCTTCCGCCAGCAGAGTCAGCTTTATCTGTTCGGATACTTCTTTGCCGAATCTTTTTTCGACGAGCCTCCGGGGAGCCCGGCCTTTCCGAAAACCGGGAACGATGGCATCTTTACGCAACTCTTCGAATCGATTGTTGATAGAGTAATCGATGGTTTCTCTGGGTATCTCTATTATGACCTTCTTTTTACACGGTCCGGCCTCTTCGATTGTTACAATATTCTTCGGTAAATCCGGCTTTTCATCTTTTTTTTCCTCTGGCTCTGTAGGTTGTGCTTCTTCGCTTGTTGATTGTGTTTCTTTTAGTTCTTCTTCGGCCATTTCTGTGCTCCTGAACGATTCTGCCTGAGCAGTTCTGAGATTATAAATAAAAAAGGCATCAATTCACCGTTTCACCCATTCAGGACGGCGAATTTTAGCCGGTCTTCGCGATTTCAATCCGGCATTTATTTAAGGCGGTTGCCCGGACTCGATAAATACCGGATCCGAACGTACCGGAGACCAACGCCAAACTATCATTAGCCGGTAACTCACCGATACTATATAAGTGCATAAGTCACAAGGGCACAAG
>CAYVXS010000388.1:0-3765 GCA_964454885.1 uncultured Pirellulales bacterium | reverse complement strand
GGCTCCTGTAATATATATTGAGCTATAAGAGCCGTTGAATAAGAGGCCCGAGCAATCAAAAATGGGCACCTCGTTGGGATAAGCCTTAATAGCAATCGGCTTACCTGGTTCACCTGACCTATCAAGACGTATCGTTTGTGTACAATGGTAAACTCCCCCTCGAACAACAATAACATCATTGGGCTCAGCAAACCTTACGGCTGCGGAAATAGTCCCTAAGGGGGATTCCAATGTTCCCGGGTTAGCGTCTTTGCCGTTAGTGGCAACAAAACAGTGGCCCTCATGAATAGCCCCCAAAGCAGCTTGCATACTCTCTTTGCCTATCGTTTGAATATTGGGCTCAACAGCACGATCATCATATGCCTTACGTAGTGATTCTATAAGTTTAGGTGCTAACTCTATCCATGGATGATGATATTGGGTCATTCCTGTTGATACATTTTCCGCCATGGCACATGCCAATGAATAGGGAGTACAGCCTCGATTATCGGCACAATCAAAATTAGCACCCCTCTCAATAAGAAAATTGACGGCTCTCTCCTCTGCCATAATCGTTGCGTAATGCAAAGGGGTCCACCCAATGTTATCCCGGGCATCAATATCAGCACCATGATCCAAAAGAAGTTCTGCCATATCAACAGACCAATTCTGAGGAAGAACCAATCCGGGCCCAGCACCAAAAGCATAATGTATCGGCTCTCTACCGCCATTATCTCTTGTGTCAATGTGCGCCCCGTTGCTCAACAATAACAGCACAATATCTTTATTCATGTTTACTACTGCGTAATCTAACGGCGGTACGCCATACTTATCTTGAACATTTACATCAGCCCCTCTTTCTATTAAAAGCCTGCCTACATCAACGCTGAGATTGTTTCCTGCCGGCTGCCAGATAGAAGCCTGTATTGTTCCTATATTTCCCCCAACAGTATAATGAAGCGGCGTACGACCAATATTGTCTTTAGCATTCACTGACGCATTGCGCTCAAGTAACATCGCAACAGCTTCTTTATGCCCCCCTCCTGCAGCATAATGCAACATAGTCGCGCCAAGTGTGTTCCGGGAATTAAGATCTATGCCTGAATCAAAAAGTTGTTTAATAACCTTCTTGATTATATCTGGGTTAGAATCATAAAAGATGTCACCAAAATCTGCTTTATTGGCAACGAATATATTGACTATCGCCATGTATCCCTCTTGCATGGCTATATCAAAAGGAGTCTTACCACCCATCCGCCATCTTGCCTTAACATTCATATTGGCACCGTGAGTAATAAATAGCTGAACCAATTCTGTGTAACCTGCTTCAACCGCACAGTACAATGGCGTCATGTTGCGACTGGTCCGTGAATTAATGTCTGCATGCTTTGCAATAAGCAACTCTGCTGCCGTGTACTGCCCATTCCATGCTGCCCAATGCAAAGGGCTTATTCCGAATCTGTCCTTGGCGTTTACATCAGCTCCTTGCGTAACTAATAGCTGAATAACATCATTAGCACCGACCCGAACCGCAGAGTACAATGGCGTACGGCCAGTACCATCTGTTGCGTTGATATCTGCGCCATGCTCCAGTAATAGTGTAGTAACATCTTTGCGGCCATGGTCCACTGCATGGAATAAAGCTGTCTTGCCCTCTTCGTCCTTGGCATTGACATCGGCCCCTTTGGCCAGAAGGATTTTAACCTGCTCTATATCACCGGCCTGGACGGCAGTATGGAGTAATTTCGTTAATTGGGCCGCTGCGATTGCCTCAGTCGGTGTGTTCAGCTCGGCAGTTCCCTTTACAACCGAAAAAGGCAGAAAAACGATATATATCAATACAAGCCCTGTTCTCGTGTAGAAACGCAACTTTCCTCTCATTTTTTCATCTCCTTTTATTTCTTTGCCGTTTGGCTATGCAGCGGTGATCTACTGAGCGTTAAAACCGCACAAAATACATCGCATTCAGAAAGGATAATGACTACCATCCCTATCCACCAATGCAACATATTATAATTTTTCTCTATATAACGCCAGAAAACAATTATATCGATTCGGGCTTTGAAAGATAGATCACAAGGATTTTTTCAGCGATTCGTCCTATATTTTTATAAGAATCAGGATTAAAAAAAGGTTGCTGAAAAAAGCATGAAATTTAGCCGATTTTGTTCGGTTTTTGTTTGGGTAATTTCCGCCGGTTTGCCGATAGTAACAAGTGCTGCTAAATATTGCTAACTTTTTTGCCAAGGGTAAGTGCTCAAATGAAATTAATGCCGGAAAAAAACAAAGATAACAAAACATTGTGTAAGTTTGGTCCCGGAGGTGATTTTGTCTCGGTATGGCGGCCGGAGCCGCCGAATTCCAGCGAACAAAACTGCATAGAGAGGCTGCTCGCCTCAACAATCGAAATTGCCGCGGTTTTACTGGGTTACAAACGCACCAATCCATATATTTCTTTAATCGATACTTCCGGTTCAGACAAGCCGGTATTGCGCCATAAGGAGGACATAAAAGATGCCGTTAAATTCAACAGAATCCGCCATCCGGCTCACGCCTCGCCAGCTCGAATTACTCCGGATGATAGCCGAATATCAGCAGAGCCGATGTTATTCCCCGACTTTGGCAGAAATGGCAGCAGCATTAAACATCAGCCGAAGCACAGTATTCGAACATATCAGCGAACTCCGAGGAAAAGGGCTGCTGTCCGGCTCGCCAAACAAGGCTCGCTCTTTGAAGGCCAGTTCAAAAGCTCTAAAATTGCTTAGCTGCCGCTCAGAACCGGATTTCGATTGCCGGTCGCAAGGAATCCCCTTAGCCGGCCGGGTCGCCGCCGGTCTGCCACTGGAAGCCATTGAAAATACAGAGTCTTTATCGTTAAATTCCTGTTTCGGGACCGATGAAGATATTTTCGCCCTCGAAGTTAACGGTGAAAGCATGATTGACGAAAATATACATCCTGGCGATTATGTAATTTGTCACCGAAGCAATGTAGCCCGCGACGGCCAATTAGTCGTCGCTATAGTAGATGAAGAAAATGCCACACTAAAGAGATTCTACAAAGAAAAGAGCCAGGTCAGGCTCGAACCCGCCAACGATAATTTCCAGCCTATTTACTCAAAAAACTGCCGAATCGAGGCCGTCGTCATCGGATTGGTCAGAAAGCTATAACGGTACGAATCCATCCGTTACAACTCAGAAAGGTGTGTTCAAAAAACATTCCCTGTGAGATATGTTGCACACCCAGTATACTCAAAAGAATTCATATAGAATAAGGTGAAATTTTCCTCCGGATATGATATTGTATCCGCAATGGCAACTGTAATTAACATAAACAATATCAGTAAAAGCTTCGGGAAGGTCCGGGCCGTGCAGAATTTAAGCTTTTCCGTCGAAGCAGGGAGCTGCTTTGGTTTTTTAGGACCGAATGGAGCCGGCAAAACTACGGTAATGAAGATAATTTACGGCAAATGCACGCGGGAAAAAATTTCCGACGATACGGTGGATATCTTCGGATATGATCCCGCCGAAAACGAACTTGCCATTAAATACCTTTCCGGCGTCGTCCAGCAGGAAGATAATTTAGATGACGAGCTGAATGTCGCCCAGAACCTGATGATTTATTCCAAGTTCTACAATATGCCGATCGGAGAGGCGAGAGAACGCATCGAATATCTGCTGGATTTCTTCGAGCTCTCGGATAAGACAAAATCCAAAATAAAGGAACTATCCGGCGGGATGAAAAGAAGGCTGGTAATCGCCAGGGCACTTCTAAATTCCCCCAGATTG
>CAYVXS010000387.1:0-3786 GCA_964454885.1 uncultured Pirellulales bacterium | reverse complement strand
AATCCCGACAATATGATCATTGGAATTCGCAGCAGAGATTACGGTATTAGCACACTTTCTGTTAAGGATGGAACAGTAAGTAAGATTGATACCAAGTTCGGATACAGTTCCTGGCATCCGAGCGGCAAACAGGTGACATATTCAGTCAATAACCTGCCGATGTTTTTCCATTCCGCCAGGAGCGAAGTCCGTGACACAGTTGATTTGGATTCATACATGGCTTACTGCCTTGTTGATTCCCCCGCTATCAAAACGGCACCGGCCCTGGCGAGAAAAAAACAACTTGAAAACTGGCCTGCATGGTCGGCAGACGGCAGGTATTTGTATTTCTGCAGCGCCCCGATGTTATGGGAAAATACCAAAAAAATCCCACCCGATGAATATGAGGATGTCAGGTATAATCTGGTTAGGATAAGTTACGATCTCACCACGGACCAGTGGGGACAGGAAGAGACCGTGGTTTCTTTTGCAGATACCGGACAAAGCGTCGGTATGCCCAGAACAAGCCCTGATGGACAATGGCTTTCATTATGCGTTTTCGATTATGGTTTCTTCCCCACCTGGCAGAAGAACAGCGACCTATACCTCATTGACCTCGAACAAGCCAAACAAACCGGCGTATTCACACCCAAAAAACTCGATATAAACAGTGAAAAAAGCGAATCCTGGCATTGCTGGTCGAGCAACAGCCGCTGGCTGATATTCAGCAGCAAAAGAGACCACGGTGTTTTTACCAGACTGTATATAAGTTATATCGACGAGAACGGGAACGCATACAAGCCTTTATTAATCCCTCAAAAAGATCCTCTTTTTTACGAATCCTGCCTTCTGGCCTACAACACACCGGAGCTTATTATAAAACCGGTCACCGCCAGATGCGAAAATCTGGCGAAAGTAATTCGAGGCTCTAAAAAAATCTCCGTCGAGATACCGATTACTATGGCAACTCCTAAAGCCGAAGCAACCTCCACCGGCGAACAGTTATGGCAACAGCGGGAATGAATTTTTTCAACCTGCTCATTTGCCATAAAATATCGAATTCTTTCCCGGCAATAATATTTCCGACGGCATTGTATCTCTCAAAGACTTGCATGTCCGCATTTGTTTTGCCTGAAGCCCATCAAGGATCTTTCACGAACAACTAATGATCTCGTTACATCCGTCATTGCGAAGGAAGCCTTTGGATGACAGCGGTAATCCTCATCGTCATCCTGAGCTTGCCTAAGGATCTAATTAAAATGTCATTGCGAACGCAGTGAAGCAATCTTTCATTAAAACTATCAGGAACATTGAATAAATCTAAATGCTTTTTCTCTCATAATGTCCCTTTCAATTTAATTACTCCGCTTACGAAAACGATTCTTCTATATTTTCAAATAATACTTATACCAATCGTGATTATCATATTCACCCTTGTCATTTCGACCGAAGTTCCCATTCTTGCTTTCGCCTGCCCCCGTGTCTTTCGATACAAGTCGGGTCGGCGGACAAGTTATGTAGGGTGGGCTTTAGCCCACCGAACCGATCATGGTGGGGCAAGCCCCACCCTACGATAATCGATTAAATCAAGAGACGTCGCTAATGTTTTCTGCTACTCCAAATGGATCGCTATTCTTAGTTCCTCAAATCAATTATCGACACTTTGCTTCTTTTCATCCTCTTTTGCCTGCAGGTATTGAGCTATTTCTTTATGTCCAGCGAATAATGAAATATCTTTTGGAGTTTGATTTTTATTATTCTTTGCAAAAATATCAGCACCATGTTCAACGAGCGACATTGCTGCCTCTATATTGTTCTGCATTACAGCCTGATGTAATGGGGTATCTCTATCCTCATCTCTTGAATTAACCTCAGCACCGTATAAAATCAATAAATTTATTACCTTTTTATCACTCCATAAAGCAGCTTCATGCAATGGTGTTATACCATATTTATCTTTACAATTCACTGTTGCTCCATGTTCAAGCAATACCTTTACGGTCTTATAATGTTTAAATTTTGCGGCTTTTGCCAATGGCCTTTCGCCCAGGTCATTTCCCAATTCAATATTTGCCCCATGTTCGAGTAGATATTCAACTATTTCAGTATGTCCTTTTATAGAGGCACAATATAATGGGGTCATGCCGAGTTTGTCTTGAACATTTATTTGTTTAGGATTTTTTTCGATTATTTTTTTTACTTTCTTCAAATCCCCTTTGGAAGCAGCTCTATGTATAGACTTTTCTCCAACAATAAAACGACAACCAACAAAAAAATTAAGGGAAAAAAATATCAAACACAAAATCACTATTTTAAAAATAGATTTTCGCATCATTTCATCTCCTAACGAATTAACCAATGAATCCAACGATAAGTGCTATATGCTGGGTTTTATTAGTTTTATTAGAGTTTTATTAGGGACAGTCACCCTTTTTAACAGACCTTAATAGGTGGCTGTCCCTAGTTTGATTGCTACTCTAAATGTCCTTAGTTTCTAATATAATTTATAATATCGTCAGTCTTATTTTCAGATTTCTCGTAAAAATCTCTAACATTATTGTAATCCTCGGGTGTATCATATCTTTTGTTTTCACCTGGGCCAATCAAAAAGTAACTGTCCCCATTTTGGAAATATCTAAGCAATGTATTCTCTTTATGACCAGAGTAAAACACATCCTCTTTATCTATAAATTTGTTCTCCAGTAATACCCTTTTAAAATCCGCTTCTGGCGGAAGCTCACCATAATCATTCTCATACATAGTAATTGCTACTGAAAGGGCACTAAGTTTTGGCTCATCAATGTCCCATGTGCATATTATTCTTTTTGTCTTAAATGTTAAAACAATAAAAAACGAACAGGCTACCAATACCAATAACAAGGAAATTATTGAAATAACTTTGTATATCTTATGCATGCTAACACCCTTTTTCTTTTTTGAGACTCTCCAAGTATCGTTCCCATAATATTTCAAAATACTTATTGATATATTTATGAACTCTGTCGTTATACAGCCACTCAAAATAATTAATTTCAATAAAAGATTTAGTACCATACCTTGAGACTAAATGCCAATCCTCATGAAGGATCGTTTGAAATAACTGCGTATTAATTCTTTGCCCGTCTCTGACACCATATTGATTAGCCATATAATTAATGGCTCCTGGATTAAGATAAATAGTGTTAGGATTTTTATACGGTAAAGTATAACCCCACTTCACAACAATTGAGTTTGTATTTAATCTCGTGTCAACCATATATGTACGTGTACTGAGACGATCTGCTACCCGCTTCAGCGTAGGGTCTCCTGTGTTTTGCAATAATTCAATCACATAATTAATTTGCTGCTGTTCGAATGCGTTTGGCGGCCTAATCGGTTTATATATATCAACACGATAATAACCATTTGAGCCTGGCCAAGGCGTCCATATCAATAATCCCAATGGATCATTGAACAAAACGGGATTGTTTCCACAATAAGCATACAGATTCAGGTCGCCGATGTATCCGATTGGATCTGTCTGGAGGAACCGGCCGATATCGAAGGCGTAATACCTGGCCCTGTAGTAGTACAGGGCGGTTTCATCATCGGCCCGGCGGGCGGTGAACATGTACGGATTTCCGATAGCGCTTTGGGAGATTTCGCTGCTGTTGACATCGTAAATCGTCGGGGCGCCGAAGACATCGTAGGAATACCGTTCCACTTTAACATTATTCACATCTGAAAGAGCCGCTACGCTTCCCAAGCCGTCGAAACCGCGTTGCTGTCGGCAACGTCCACCATACATATCGGCTCATCTATACCCGG
>CAYVXS010000386.1:2038-3803 GCA_964454885.1 uncultured Pirellulales bacterium | reverse complement strand
CCGCATAAACGTCAACGATATTACAGACAGACTGTTCGATCCCAATGTTGCCGGGCCTTACTGGTTAAGAATAGAGCGCACGGGCGGAGGGCTTATCAGGGCGTATTATTCCGAGAACGGCTCTGACTGGACGAGTTTTGGTTTACGCACGCTCCCTATGACCGATCCCATATACGTCGGCTTAGCGGTGACAAGCCATGATCCGGCCGTCCCATGTCAGGCGCAATTCTCCAATGTCAGCTTCCCCGATACAACAGTAGCCCCGGAATGGACCGCACAGGACATCGGAATAATGACCAACGATGCAGAGCCGATGTATGTAGCTTTAAACAGCAGCGCCGTCGTCTATCACGACGATCCTAATGCAATTTTGACGGACCAGTGGACCGAATGGAAAATCCCGCTGCAGAATTTTGCAGATAAAGGTGTAAATCTTACAAATGTCCGTTCTTTGGGCATCGGCATAGGTAGCAGAGACAGCACGCAGCCAGGCGGCGAAGGTACAGTCTATATCGACGATATCCGGTTGTATCGGCCCGCATTGCCCGAGGGCGATTAATTCCGGCAACGTTAATAATTGTACGAAAATTTCGGTTTTCGGCTATGACCTGAGCTATTTTGTGATAGTGTCTTTCCCTGTTACATAGTAGCTATATCCGGCAAGCGCGCATAATGACGTTAATTTTGCAAAAAATATGGTTTTTTTGCTGAAAATGTGATATAATGCACTTTTGTGTTTTTGTGAAGTATGTTTCGTGAAAAAGAAGGAAAGGAGGCGGCTTCCAATTCTATCAGTACTATTGCCCGCAGGACTTAATCCCTATCCAGGGAAAAAATATATAACTTGTTTCCATTCTGACACTTTTTTGAAGGAGGTGTATTATGTATAGAAACCTGGTTCTTATGACATGCATCACTCTGCTACTCGGACTTACTCCGGCAAACACAATCGGAGCCCAGGACCCGAATCTGCTCGGCTGGTGGAAGCTCGACGATAAAACCGGCAATATTGCACTCGATTCGAGCGGTAACGGCAATGACGGTGCTCTTGTTCAAACGGACGGCTCCTTTATTCTTGTCCCGCAATGGGTGACCGGATACGCGGCCGGTGCGCTGTGGCTCGACGGAATCGATGATTTCGTGGAAGTCCCTCACAGCGACACACTACAGCCGCGTAATAATGAGGTTACCCTGATGGCCTGGATAAATATACCAAGATACACTGGTGCCGAGGCATCAGCATGGTCTGGTTATCAAGCGATTATTACAAAGGGAAACGATCCCCGGATGTACAGCCTTTATACTACAGAGGATGGTTTTCTTCATTTTAGTTTGGGTGACACTTTCGTACAATCCGTAAGCGTCGGCCAAGTGCCATTAAACGAATGGGTGCATATCTGCGCTCAGGTAATAAACGGCGGACATCTTTATTATATTAACGGAGAACCTTCGTTACCCGCAGACGGTGCCGGCGAGGGCACTATTATACCAACAGGTGCGGAAACTCTTAGAATCGGCAACGCCCCCGAAAATAATTCAATGATGGGAAAAATTGACGATGTCCGCATTTACGACAAGACCGTCACACAGGAGGAAATCCAGCTTATTATGATAAGCGGCTTAAGCTCGGCGGCAACACTGCCAAGTCCCGATAACGGGGTTGTAGAAGTGCCCAGAGACACGTCCTTGAGCTGGAAGGAAGGACAATTCAGTGATACACACAATGTGTACTTCGGCTTGGATTTCAATGATGTCAACGAAGCAA
>CAYVXS010000386.1:0-2028 GCA_964454885.1 uncultured Pirellulales bacterium | reverse complement strand
ATCTGATCCGAGGGGAATGCTGGTAGCTGAAAACCAGACAGAGACCACGTTCGAACCTCTCGGGGCCGACCTGCTCGACTATAACACAACATATTACTGGCGAGTAGATGAAATCAACGATTCGGAGCCGAACAGCCCGTGGAAAGGCGAAACATGGAGCTTTACTACTCTTAATTATCTTACCGTGGATGATTTCGAGGGCTACAACGACGACGATAATATTGTTTACAATACGTGGTCGGACTATTTCGTTAATAATACGGGTATGACAGTCGGTTATACCCAGATTCCTTCTATGGAGCAGGATATAAAACATACCGGTGTACAATCAATGCCTTTGCAATACGATAACGACGGCACCATAAATGAAGGCACCGAACTTGAAAAAACCGGAACATCTTACTATTCCGAAGCGGATCTCAGGTGGGACCAGTCACGGGACTGGACAAGAGACGATGTCGAATCCTTAACAATCTGGTTCAGAGGCCATCCGGCGAAATCCAGCAGCTTCGTCGAAGAACCTGCGGGAATCTACACAGTCAAAGGCATCGGCAAGGATATCTACGACAGATCGGATGAATTCTTTTTCGCTTACAAGGAAGTCAGCGGCGCAGTTAAAATCATCGTAAAAGTGGATAGCATAGAAAATACGGACCCGTTTGCCAAGGCCGGTGTCATGATACGTGACTCGCTTGAGACAAATGCCAAGTATTGCGGACTTTTCATGACACCCGAAAACGGAGTTAGATACCAATATCGAAGCACCGCCAATGATCCTACGAATCGTTTATTCGATCCCAATGTTGCAGTACCTTACTGGCTACGCCTGGAGCGCACAGCCGGTGGTCTTATCAGGGCTTATCATTCGGCAAACGGCTCGGACTGGACGAGTTTTTCGCTGACCTCCGTCTCTATGACCAATCCGCTATATATCGGCCTGGCGGTGACAAGTCACAACCAAGCTGTACCGTGTGAGGCTGAATTCTCGAATTTAAGCTTCCCCGACACAACAGTCGGTTCGGAATGGACAACTAAAGACATCGGCATACTGACTAACGAGGCCGAATCTATGTATGTTGTTCTTAACGGCAACGCCGTGGTTTATCATGACGATCCGAACATAACGCTGACAGACCAGTGGACCGAATGGAACATCCCGCTGCAGAGATTCGCAGAAAAGAACGTTAACCTGGCGAATATTAATTCCTTAGGTATCGGCATAGGTGACATGGATAATCCGCAGCCGGGCGGTAAAGGTATAATATACATTGACGACATCCGGCTGTATCGGCCGGGCAGCTATTGACGGCAATTAATTCCGGTATCAATCATAATTTATGTCATATAGTAATGGTTTTCGGTAAAGAATTTTGCCGTCGTGGTTTGTTTTTAAGTTGATATAGAAGAAACGGCTACATCAACACACATAACGAAGTGTTTTTTGCACAAAAAGATGGTTTTTTTACCAAGGAAAATATTGTATAATTACTAAATACTCGTTATATGAAGTATATTTTTGTCCGCATATGTAAAAAAGTAAGGTATGGAGGTGATTTTAGGTGCCACCGGAATTAATCCGGTCGGAGCATTTTCCGATACATAGAAGAATAATGACAACTTATTATAATCCAATAATTTTCACAGGAGATGCATCATGTATAAAAAATCGTTTTTTTCAATACCTTTTATATTATTGCTGAGTTTTACTGTTCACAATACACTCGGTGACATGGTCGCATATTACCCAATGGACGAAGGTTTAGGCACGTTGGTCAAAGACTTTTCCGGCTTCGGCCATGACGGCACTGCTCAGGCCGATCCAAATTGGGTCGATAGCGCACCGAATTTCGGCAAAGCAATCTATTTCGACGGCACCGATCCGGCACCTTCCTGGATTGACTGCGGGACATGGAATCCGTCCGAGGAAAAGGGAGAGATATCCGTAACATGCTGGATCAAATGGGGCGGCACCAACGGCACATGGCAGGGCATCGTCGGCACAAGAGACGGTTGGGATGAGGTATCTAC
>CAYVXS010000385.1:0-3811 GCA_964454885.1 uncultured Pirellulales bacterium | reverse complement strand
CGATTATAGGCAAACACGGCTTGGGCTGCGAACCGGCCTCGGCGGCAACAATTGCGGGACTAAAACATCTGCGGGCCGATGGTGTCACCGGAGCCGACGAGCGTATCGCCTGCGTGCTTACCGGGCATCCGCTGAAAGACCCCAATGTCACCGTCAACTACCATAAGGACAGACAGGGACAATTCAGCAATCCGCCCATAGAGGCACCGAACGACCTCGATGCAATCATCAAGCTGGTTAGTGTGCAGCAACTTTAATTTCACTTGCGGCTTTTGACAGTTCCGGAGAAATCGAAAGTTCCCTGATTGCCTTCTCCGTAAGACCGGTCAGGCGGATATCGTCGCCGAACGGCTTGATATTAACATAATGCAAATCCAGCGCTCTTGGCAATCTGTCCATCGGGCCGGCAATCCGGGCGCTGCCTCGACTGCCGAAAATCCTCGGAGCTATATAGACATGTACTTCATCGACAAGGTTCTCCGCCAGAAACGAGGTCAGTACCGTCGGGCCGCCTTCTACGAGCAATTGAGTGACGGAACGTTTGCTCAGTTCCTCGAGCAGGAAATACAGGTTGGACTTTCCGTACGTGTCCGGATAGGTAAGCAGCTCGACACCCATATCGGCGATTTTTTTCGCAACCCACGGATTATCCTTGACCGATTGTTGGCTTACCAGAATAATGACTGGGACTTGCCTGGCCGTCTTGAGCAGCTTGCAATCCTGGGGAATTCTCAAAAAACTATCCAGCACGATTCTTATCGGCGTTTTGCCTTTGTTCGGCCGGGCCGTCAGCCGCGGGTTATCCGCCATTATCGTATTGATCCCGACCAGTATCGCCTGGGAACGCCGCCGCAATTTATGAGCGTCCCTCCTGCTTGCTTCGTTGGAAATCCACCTGTTCCCGACGCTCTTGTCGGCGCCGGCGACTTTGCCGTCTATGGTCTGCGCCCATTTCAGCACGACCCAGCTTTTGCCGGTGGAAGCAAATTTCATAAAGGGAGCATTCAGCAGCTTCGCTTCGGTTTCACAGATTCCGGTTTGCACCTCGATTCCGGCATTTCTCAACTGGTTGATACCTTTGCCGTTCGCGTGCCCCGACGGATCTCTAGCGGCAATGAAAACTTTCGCCAAGCCCGCATCGATAATCGCCTGCGTACAGGGGCCGGTTTTCCCCGTGTGCGAGCACGGCTCGAGGGTGACATACATCGTGGCGCCGTGAGGACTAACGCCCAGCGATTTACAATCTTCCAGGGCGTTTATTTCCGCGTGCGGGCCGCCGTATTTTTTGTGCCAGCCTCTGCCGATAATCTGGTTCGCTTTCGTTATAATGGCACCGACCGCAGGATTCGGTTCGACAGAACCAATCCCACGTCTGGCCAGACTCAACGCCATCTGCATATATTTTTCAGCATCGTCTATCATATGTCTTCCCGTCTTTCCTCTATAGCTCACGGATACGCATCATCCCTCAAGCATCTTAATAAAGTCTTTTTCTTTGATAATTTTAACACCAAACTGATGTGCTTTGTCAAGCTTGCTCCCGGGATTTTCGCCCGCCAGAATGAAATCGGTTTTTTTGCTGACACTCGACGAGGTCTTTCCACCGGCCTGTTTTACAGCCTGTTCGGCCTGCTGCCTGGTGAAATTCTCCAGAGTGCCCGTAATAACAACCGTCTTACCCGCCATTTTATCGGAACGTCTTTTTGCGGGCTTTTGCAGTTTTACTCCTGTGGACAGAAATTGATCGATAACAGAAATGTTTTTTGGGTAGTGAAAATATTCGAAAACGCTCTTTGCCATAATCGGCCCGATTTGGTCGATCTCTGCAAGCTGTTCCTGGTCCGCCGAGATGAGGGCGTCCAGGGAACCGAAATATTCGGCCAATATCTGTGCCGATTGTCCCCCTATATGCCGAATGCCCAAAGCGGCGATAAAACGCCACAGAGGTCTGATTTTGCCGGCTTCTATCGAATCGATAACATTTTGGGCGCTTTTATCCGCCATTCGTTCGAGCTCGACAAGGTCTTCTTTCGTCAGTTTGTAAATGTCGGCGAAATTTTTCACCAAACCGGTTTCGATAAGCTGGTCAATCAACGCCGGACCAAGATGCTCGATGTCCATCTGTCCTCGACCGGCGAAATATCGCAGACGTTCCTTGAGCTGGCCCGTACAATCAGGATTCTTACACCGGATATAAACGCCGTTTTCGTCTTTGGCAACAGCGGAACCGCAAATCGGGCATATTTTCGGGACTTCGAATACAGGGACGTCCCCGGCCGCTTTCTTCTTTACCTCGATTACCTGCGGTATTATTTCACCTGCCTTTTCGATGACAACTGTGTCACCTTCTCCGACACCCAGACGCTTCAGTTCATCGAAATTATGGAGACTGGCCCGCTTGACAGTCGTTCCGGCCAACAGCACCGGCGTAAGATTTGCTACCGGCGTCAATATGCCGCTCTTGCCGACCTGGACGTCGATGGACTCGACGACCGTCTCGGCCTGTTCGGCGGCAAATTTGTAGGAAATGCACCAACGTGGCGCTCTGCCGGTCGCTCCGAGTATATCCCGCTGCTCGAAGCTGTTGACTTTTATTACCATCCCGTCGATCTGGTAATCCAGTTTCGCTCGCTTGTCGTTCCAGCCAAGGCAGATTTTAATGACCTCATCTATGTCCCTCGCTCTCTTGATATTGGGATTGACGGGCAGGCCGAGTTTTTTGAACTTCTCCAGACTCTGGTAATGATTCCCGGCCAAAGATTCGGAAAGCTCACCGGTGGCATAGGCAAAAAACGAAAGGTTCCTCGCAGCGGTAATTCTGGCATCCAAGAGCTTCAAAGAGCCTGCAGTTGCATTCCGCGGATTGGCGAAAAGCGGCTCGCCGGCCTCGGTGCGGAGCCTGTTCAATTCGATAAATGCGCTGGTCGGCATATAAACTTCGCCGCGAACCTCAAGCACTTCGGGAATATTTTTACCATCACGCAGTATGAGCGGTACTGCTTTAATTGTCCGGACATTGGCCGTGACATCGTCACCGACCCGACCGTCACCGCGGGTGGCGGCGGTAATAAGCGAGCCTTTTTCATATCGAAGACTGATTGCGACACCGTCTATTTTCAGCTCTACTACATAATCGTAATCCGCATCGCCAAGCTGTTTTCGCACCCGCTCGTCGAACGCCTTAAGCTCATCGGCGTTATAAGTGTTATCAATACTGAGCATAGGCACGGCGTGTCTAACGTTGACAAAACCATCGAGGGGCCGGCCCGAAACTCGCTGCGTTGGAGAATCGGCCGTAATTAGTTCCGGATTCGCTTCTTCCAGGGCCTTTAGCTCGGCAAAAAGTTTGTCGTACTGCCGGTCGGTGATTTCCGGCTGATTGAGCACGTAGTACAGATAGTCATGCTCTCTTATCTGGCTGCGCAACTGCTCGATTTTTTTGTTTACGCCTTTATTCATAAGATACTAATTGTATAAATATTGCGATGAAAATTAAACCTAAATTCCCGAACGTTATCATCTCTATTATTCAGTGGTCCTGGAAAGTTTTTGGACGGCCCAGCGGAATTTAGCCGATGCGCTGCGGGGATTTGCAGTAATTTCTTTAACTTGCGGCACGATTGGTTCTTCCGCTGTCGACTGATATATACCTTCTCGAACATTGTCACGAAACGAGTGCTTGACAAGTCGGTCTTCGCCGCTGTGGAAACTAATTATCCCGATTCTGCCGCCCGGGCGCAGACAGTATGGGGCGATTCTTAAAAGCTCCTTCAGGCAGCCAAGCTCATCGTTGACTAATATGCGCAGTGCC
>CAYVXS010000384.1:0-3828 GCA_964454885.1 uncultured Pirellulales bacterium | reverse complement strand
ATTAGAGCGTTCGTCAGGTGGACTTATCAGATCGGGATACTCTGAGGACGGTTCTACATGGAAGAGTTTTTCCTTAAAAGTTGTCTCTATGACATCACCTGTGTATGTCGGTCTGGCGGTAACGAGCCACGACCCGGCCACAGTTACTAACGCAGTCTTTTCCAATGTGACAATTTCAGGAACCGGTGCGGACCAGCCATGGAGCGCCCAGGATATCGGAATACCGATTAACGATCCTCAACCTATGTATGTGATCCTTAACGGAAATGCCAACGCTGCGATCTATCATGACGACCCGGACGCATCGCTTATTAGCAACTGGACCGAATGGAATATCCCACTGCAGAGTTTTGCAGACAAAGGTGTGGATCTTACCAATGTCCATTCTTTGGGTATCGGTATAGGTGACAGGGAAAATCCGCAGCCGGACGGAGAAGGTAGAGTATATATTGACGATATCCGTCTGTATATCCCTCGGTGACGCGGCCGATGCCGATAATCCGATATAACGGATGGATATATCTTTTTTGTATTAATAGCAGCATAGATGCTTAGGTGTGTAAAAAAACACCCTGAATAAGGCGCTATTAAAAAAGAACAATAGCCGTATGTGCAGATTATACTTTTGTTTTACAGCAGCATGTAACGTCGAAGTTCTGCGCCCAATGTTAGAACTTCTATTCAAAAGGACCAGACCATGTGTAATAAATCAGTTTGTCTAATCCTTTTTATATTTGTGATGACATTTGCTGTTCATAACTCATTTGGTGAATTGGTGGCGTATTAGCCTATGGATGAAGGTTCCGGCACATTGATAAGGGATTTTTCAGGCAACGTTCACCACGGACAGGCACAGGCCGATCCTATATACGTCGGTTTGGCGGTGACAAGCCATAATCCGGTCGTACCGTGCCAGGCTCAGTTCTCCAACGTTAGCTTCCCCGATACAACAGTAGGACCGGAATGGGCCGCACAGGATATCGGGATACTGACTAACCAGGTCGAGACGATGTATGTAGCTTTAAACAGCAGCGCCGTCGTCTATCACGACGATCCTAATGCAATTTTGACGGACCAGTGGACCGAATGGAAAATTCCTCTGCAGAATTTTGCAGACAGGGGTGTGAATCTCACTAATGTCAATTCATTAGGCATCGGCATAGGTAACAGAGACAGCTCGCAGCCCGGTGTTGAAGGTAAAATCTATATCGATGACATAAGGTTGTATCGGCCACCGACACAAAGCGACAATTAGAAGTCTTTGTGTTCACTCGGCTTTTTAAAACATGCACGTAGGCGGCCTCAAGGCGCTTCGATGCCCAGAAAATATGTGATTGCCCCAAAAAACAACGCGGGATTATACGGATTCTCAATGCGCACACCACAACAAATTAGAAGAAGCAGTTGCCACTTTCATTCAGATATCGTTTCTCGAATGAACCGGTATAAATCTTCAAACTAATTATAAATTCACCGCTTTATGTATTGACAAGTACCGCAGTAAATATCAGAATTGTCTGTCTATTGACAACAGTATATTATTTTGTTTTTTTCCATTATTTTAATGGAGGATATATCATGAAAATGGATGTCGATCGTGTTGATGTATGGGCGGCCAGTATGGAAGATCGCCCCGGCGGATTGGTCGAGAAACTCAACGCTCTTGCTCAGGCGGATATCGATTTGAATTTCGTAAGCGCCCGTCGTATGCGAGAAAAGCCAGGAACAGGTGTAGTGTATGTTACAAATATACAAGGCATCAGGCAGGCTAAAGCCGCCAGAAAAGCAGGTTTCGAGAAGACTAAATCACTTCATGAAGTTCGAATCGCTACGGGCAACAAGCCTGGCTTCAGTGCAGAACTGGCCGCAAAAATAGCCGATGCGGGCATAAATCTTCGTGCTTTTGCAGGTGCTTCAATCAGCAATCGAGCGGTCTTTTATCTGGCTTTCGACTCTGAAGCCGATGCAAACAAAGTTGTTAAGATGTTCAGTTAGATTTACGGTTAATTTGTCGCCTGTTCATTGTTGCTGTTCGGGCAGGAAGATTTCGGTTAGAATATCGCATAATCGGTTGATCGCCCTGCCGACCTGCTCGGATACAGGTTTACCTAACTGTGTATGTACCGGCTGAATACCAACAACGTACACATCAAGCTTGATACTTCGACGGATGATATCAATAAACAAGCGAGGAGAGAGCGTATGGGTCGATATGGCAAGCGAATTTAACTGTTCGGTTTCGAAAACCCTGATTGTTCCTGGTTCGGCTCCGAAGTCGATGGCATCGATAATAAGCAGATTTCTCGGGGCCTTTTTAATAATCGGCTGGATATAGTTTTCCGGCACAGTACCGGTATCTATTACATCAGCGGAAATCTTTGCACCTCGAAGATGTTCACAAACAGCGGGACCTACGGCATCGTCACCTTTAAGAATATTGCCGATTCCTGCGATAACAGTCGAGGTTCCACGAAGATTATAAAGATGCTCAAGTTCCGTATCTATATCCCGCTTAGTCAGCTTATAGACTGATATTCACTTCGCACTTGCATTTCGGACACAGGATTCGCATAAAATCACCGGTTTGGACTTCCTGTGAATCTTTTTCGGGCGGCTGTTGAATATCACCGAGCTGAGTCTGCAAATGGCCGCTATTGGCAATCAATAACGTAGGATTGGTATAGGCTAAAGGACCAAGCCTTTCATACAGCCAGACAAGATGCTTTTTTGTGCCGATCATCTCTCCACACTTTTCACACATCTGAAGCTCGAATTCATGTGTCTCATAGAGACTTTCTTTATCAAGAGTTGCCAAGTCCCATTTGTTCGAAAGATTTATACCGTTCTCGGTGGTGCAATTTTCGTGACAATTTCCGCAAAAGATACAGGCGGAAGTCTGATGCATTATTTTTCTTACCGGCGGATTCGCTTCGAGATCGTCAACCATCTTCAAGCAATTCGGACTCGGACATACATTAACACAGGCACCGCATCCTATGCAGGTATCAAGGTCGAATTCTGGCTTGCCCCTGTACTTGTCCGGTACGATGCAGGGCTTTGTCGGGAACTTGGTCGTAAAGCGAGGGGAAACAACCGCCGTTACCGCCTCTTTTAATTCTCTCAACTTTGGTAAACGCAATTTAAGACCTCCGTTGTATATTTCTTACAAAATAAACACGATAATATACGTATTATTGTTCGATTTCATCCGCATACTTGTCAACAACGCTGTTCTCCCATAATTCCACACCGGAAGAATAGGCCCCCTTGGCAATCGCATGAGCGGCCGTCGGCGAAGTTAACACGATAAACACGGAACAAACAATCGCCTTGGCGGCCATAGCATGGTGACCACAGGCCAGGGCAACGCCGATTAAAAGCACAATGGTCCCGAGGGTAACACACTTTGTCGAGGCCTGCAGACGATTATAAACGTCGGGGAAACGTACCAGTCCGATACAACCGAATATATCGAACAAAACGCCGATTGCTATTAAGATGTAGCCTATAATTTCAATCATCGAAGCTTCGTCCTTCCAGGAATTTAGCTAATGCTATGGTTCCAATAAAGCTCAGCAGCGCCCAGGCGAGAGCAACATTAAGATAAAAATCCTTTTTTGTTTGCAGTCCGAGCACCGCACAACAACCGACAACGACTATACCGAGTATATCAATAGCCACGGTTCTGTCCGGGGCGCTCGGGCCGAGACCTATTCGATATAAACATAAAAAACAACATATAAACAGGCCGAAATAAAATATGTAGAATAACGTCTCCATATCATCCTCTTTTATTCGAAAATCTTTTTTATAAACCACTCAAACCTT
>CAYVXS010000383.1:0-3830 GCA_964454885.1 uncultured Pirellulales bacterium | reverse complement strand
ATTCCGAATTTGCCGTCGAGACATATCTCGATTATCAGGGTCAGAGCTTCGTTGAGAGATTCGATGCCAACAGCTATCTTTATATTACCAAGGCTGCGGATTACTTCGACCTGGCACAGGGTTATGGCTCATTGAATGAGGCATTCGCAAAAACAAAATGCAGATTCCTGATTATGAGTTTTTCCAGCGACTGGCTCTTTACGCCGGAACAATCGCGGGTGATGGTCGATGCTTTGATTTACAATCGTAAAGACATCAGTTTCTGTAATATCGAGTCACCATACGGCCACGATGCCTTCCTTTTAGAGGCTGAAGTACTTGGCTCTTTTATTTCCAGCTTTTTAGAAGCCACACACCGGCCCGGTTCGGGAAGAAAGGGCAGAGATATAAAAGGAAAGGATCAGCATCGGCAAAATCATTTTGAGCAGGCCCATCGGATTCGGGTCGATTACGAAGTAATCGAATCACTAATCGAGCCGAACAGTACCATATTGGATATCGGCTGCGGAGACGGGGAACTGCTTGCAAAGCTCACTGAAGATAAGAACATAAAGGGTGAAGGAATAGAGCTTGACCAGGACCTTGTACTGGCTTGTGTGGACAGAGGCCTGTCGATTATACAGCATGACATAGAGCATGGCCTGGAGAACTACGCCGATAAAAGCTTCGATTATGTCATACTGTCTCAAACAGTTCAGACAATTAAAAACACTGAAAATGTGCTCGCAGAATTGCTCAGGGTTGGGAAAAAAGTTATTGTCAGTTTCCCGAATTTCGCCCACTGGCGATGCAGGACACAATTATTCCTGACGGGCAGAGCGCCGGTCACAAAACAATTGCCGTTCGAGTGGCATAATTCTCCGAACATTCATTGCCTGTCATTGAAAGATTTTGATGAATTCTGCAACAAACTGGGAGTTAGGATTGAAAAAAAGATTCCGTTAATAAAAACGCGTATCAGCCCGGTAAAATTTGCCCCGAACCTTTTTGCCGAGCAGGTCATATATGTTACAAGCAAGGAGTAATTTATGGATGAAGAAAAAAACTATCATTTGGAGACACTGGCTTTGCACGCCGGCCAAAGTGTGGATTCCGACACGCTTAGTCGGGCCGTGCCTATTTACCAGACAACCAGTTACCTTTTCAGGGATTCGGATCATGCAGCCAATTTGTTCGGTTTGAAAGAATTCGGTAATATTTACACACGGCTGATGAATCCTACCACGGATGTTTTGGAAAAACGTCTGGCGGCAATGGAAGGTGGAGTAGGAGGACTGGCTTTGAGCTCGGGACAATCGGCCATTTACGTAAGCATTTTCAATATATGCGGCTCGGGGGGACATATTGTCTCTTCGAATTCGCTCTACGGCGGTACGGTGACGCTGTTCAGCCATACTTTCGACAAGCTGGGTATCGAAGTTACTTTCGTCGATCCCGGCAAGCCGGAAAATTTCGCCGAAGCGATTAAAGACAATACCCGCTTGATTTATATCGAAAGCGTCGCTAACCCCAGGAACAACGTACTGCAGTACGACAAAATAGCTGAGATCGCCCACAAAAACGGAATGCCGGTAATTTGTGACAATACTGTCACGACACCGATACTCCTACGGCCTATCGAACATGGCGTCGATATCGTAGTCCATAGTTGCACGAAATTCATCGGTGGCCATGGTACAAGTATCGGCGGTGCGATAGTTGATTCCGGGAAATTTGACTGGGCAAACGGCCGATACCCCGAGCTGACCGAGCCTGACCCGAGCTATCACGGCGTAAAATATGTCGAATCATTCGGTGAATTAGCATATATTATCAAGGCAAGGACCCAGTTTTTGAGGGACATGGGCTCATGTATGTCGCCGTTTAACGCCTTTTTATTTTTACAGGGCCTGGAGACATTGCATCTGCGTATGCCCCGACACAGTGAAAATGCCCTGAAGCTTGCCCAGTGGCTCGAAAAACAGCCACAGGTCGGCTGGGTCAATTATCCGGGACTTAAATCGCATCCGGATTATACCCTTGCAAAAAAATATCTGCCCGACGGGCAGGGTGCCATCCTGGGTTTCGGGATAAAAGGCGGCAAACAGGCAGGTATCAAGTTTATCAATAATGTGAAATTAGCCAGTCACCTCGCTAATATAGGTGACAGCAAGACACTTGTTATTCACCCGGCCAGCACGACACATCAGCAACTAAGCAAGCAAGAACAGTTAGCCGCCGGAGTAACGGAAGATTATGTCCGGGTTTCGGTTGGAACCGAACATATAGATGATATAATTGCAGATTTCCAGAATGCTTTGAAAGCCAGTCAGGAGTAAAAAAAATGTGGGAATATACGGATAAAGTCAGAGAGCATTTTTTCAATCCAAGGAATGTCGGTGAAATAGAAAATCCCGACGGTATCGGTGAAGTTGGCTCGTTAGCCTGTGGAGACGCGCTGAGACTTACGTTCAAACTCGATAAAAACGGCAGAATTCAGGATGCGAAATTCAAAACATTCGGTTGTGCGAGTGCCATCGCCACGTCATCGGTACTGACCGAACTGATAAAGGGGAAAACTCTGGAAGAAGCCTCCAAAGTAACCAACAGGGACATCGCCGATTATCTCGGAGGTCTGCCTGAGCAAAAAATGCACTGCTCGGTTATGGGCAGGGAGGCTCTCGAAGCGGCAATTGAAAATTATCGAGGCGGGAGCAAAAAGAAGCACGAGCTCGAAGGTAAAGTCGTCTGCACCTGTTTCGGCGTGACCGAGAAGGAAATAGAAAGAGTCATCCGCGAGAATGACCTTACAACCGTCGAGGAAGTCACGAACTACTGCAAGGCCGGCGGCGGCTGCGGCGGCTGCAAAGGTGAGATTGAAAAAATCATCGAAAGAATACAGGGCGAGAAAGCGAAAGATAAACAAATCGTCGCACCTCAGAAAACCGGTACGCTGACGAACATTCAAAAAATCCAGTTGATACAGCAGACAATCAACGAACAAATAAGACCGGCGCTGCGCGCTCACGGAGGCAATATCGAGCTGATTGATGTCGAAGGCAATAAAGTCATCGTGGCATTTCGTGGGATGTGCGCCCAATGCAAGTTGGCGGAATTTACTATGAAAGACGTGGTCGAAGCCAAACTGAGGGAATTCGTTTCCAAGGAGCTTTTTGTTGAAGAAGACAAAGAATCGGCGCAGCAGCCGCACCATCATATAACGTAAAATCCCGGGGAAATGTGGAATAAAAATATTTAACCTGTGTTTTACCCCGGGTTATAACTTAGTCCGTAATACAGGATAATAAAATGGAAACAGTATATTTCGATAACAATGCCACAACAAAAATGGACGAACGAGTTTTCGAACAGATGAAACCGTTATTCTGTGAGCTTTACGGCAACCCGTCGAGCATGCATACGTTCGGGGGACAAATTGCCCGTAAAATATCCAGGGCCAGAGAGCAGGTGGCTGCTTTGCTTGGCTGTGAGCCGGGAGAAATTGTATTTACCGGATGCGGTACTGAAAGCGACAATACCGCTGTCAAAGGAACACTGGCTGCATCGCCGAACCGTCGCAAAATCATCACGACCAGAGTCGAACATCCGGCCGTGCTGGCGGTCTGCCGGGACCTGGAAAATCACGGTTATACTCTCGTAGAATTAAATGTGGATAAGCAGGGCCGGCTCGATCTGATGGAATTGGAAGAGCAGCTCGACGACAACACGGCCTTAGTGACAATCATGTACGCAAATAACGAGACGGGAGTTATATTTCCAATCGAGGAAATCGCCGGATTGGTGAGCGACAGGGGCATAACATTTCATACCGATGCCGTTCAGGCGGTCGG
>CAYVXS010000382.1:0-3837 GCA_964454885.1 uncultured Pirellulales bacterium | reverse complement strand
AAAGTCGAACGTGATAATATCTTGCACTTAATGAAGAACACTAATGTCTTAAGATTGTAGCCTAAATCCTTTGAGAAGATTCCTCAACTTTGTCGCTCTTTACTGTATAGATTATTATGCGATTCCGTCAGCTTCAGCTTCAAGACACTACCTATTAGCTGCCTCCACTCATAATGGTCAATATCTGTTCTGACGATAAAGCTTTATCATATATGCGGACATCATCGATAGCACCATCCCACGGGAAAGCGTCATTGTAGCCATAGACTTTCCGGCCGCGACCTATCAGGTGGTAGGTGCCGGTATTTGATCTGAAGTCCTTGTCGGTTATGTCTGTATAGAAACACCTGCTTCCGTTAATGTATACAGACCAGTCGCCCGCTCTATCCCAGGTCATGGCCACGTGAGTCCAGACGCCAGCTTGTGCCAGTGTAGAAGAACTCAACGGCATCACGCTTGCCCTGGCTCCATTTCCTGCCCCATCGTGGTACCAAAAACTCCAGTGACCTTCTGTATCCCGAATGCTAATGTGTATTTCAAGGAGGTCCTCGTTATCACTCATGTAAGGCTCATTCGCAGCGCCTTCGTAGTAAGATACCATTTGACGCAACTGGTTGGGTTTTACCCATTGCATAAGCGTACCTTCCTGTATCGGAAGGGCCAGGTCGTGCGTGATGTAATCCTCGTCGCCGTCGAGTTCGATTGCCTGACCAAACATGCCGGCTATATATGTTGGGTCGCCATTTACATTACCATGGTAACTGTTACCGGAGCTGTCGTTGGCATTGCCTTCAAACTCCCAGTGTACTATCGGGTTGGGCAGCAGGATGGGCAGGATGGGGGCTTCACAGTTTGGATCATCGTTCCCCGGCAGGCATTTAGGGTCAGGTATATCGAGAGGCAGACGGGTCTCCAGCGTAGCGCGTCCTCCTGTGGCCCAGTAGAAAGGCGCAAAATAGCTGTTCTGTTCAGGTCCCTCTTTGCTGGTTAACTGGTAAGATATTAACGAGAAAAAGGCATAGGCTGCGTCATTATAAGGTATGTCCTGCGTAACAATGAAAGCCAGGTTGAAGTCCTTCTGTGACTCAGCGGCTGAAGGGATACGCTCTCCACCTTCGGCGGCAATGATATCTTCAATGGTGATAGTTTCGTAAAATGCGGCCGTGATATATTCAAGATCATTGGTATCAGGAGAATGCAGAATGTGAATGTCAGGAACCTCTTCAGGCGGGATCAAGCCCATTATATATAGTTCGAGAGGGGAATAAGGTATGACGGTTCTATTCGAAATTAATTCCCATGTTTCATCGCCAAGGTATGAGAAATGCCCAATACTGTCGGAGTTATTATAGTATTCCCCCAACTGTCCGCATATATCGGTCATTGCATTCCAGTGGGATCCATTATCCAAGTCTAATGATTGCCCGATCGATGCGCCCCAGGTGTGAGCAATCTCGTGGTCAAACACATCAATGCCGGCGAACGATTGGTATATCACACTCATCAAACGTCCGGCCGAGCCGTATAGGGCGGTTTGATCACGTGGATCCCTCCCTATATGCTGGACGTAATTAGACACCAGCGCGCAATAGGGGCTTTGCTCGAAAAGAATGTTCGGGAAAAATATTTGCATGCCCGGCATTACCAGGGCCATATCGAAGTCATCGGGCATCACGCTGTAGAGCTTGATGCAGGCTTCGGAAAATCCACCCAGCATGCTGACCGGGTAGCTGTCGATGACCTCGTTTTTGCTGTCTTCGATGAAGAAGGCATAAGCAGTCGCCGACAGGCCGGGGGCAAGCTCAATGGTCTCGAAGGTATCTTTATATTTCTGTTCCACCACTCCGATTCTTATGACATAGTTGTTCCCCATCAGTGTTCCATTGGTGAGTTCAACACGTAAGAAGAGATCTCTGAAGGCCCAGCCCCAGTTTCGCCATGAACCGATGTAGCATGGTAAGAGGACATCTCCGAGAGTGAACACATTATCTCCCGCTTGTTGGTCACCATGTGCTCCGTCGTCGAATAATTCTATCCAATTTTCATTCTCAACAGTGCTGGACGTGTCACCGGTAAGCCAGACCCTGGCGACATCATTACGTCCGACAATGTAAACTTCGAGTGTGGTTGTTGAGTTCGGATCATTACACCATACCACAGAAGGAGTGGCGCGGGTCCAGGAATTCTCCTTGGGGAAAGTATCGAGGGCTAAGGCAGGTTTGGCGAAGCCTGAGAAAAGTAATAAACCTGCAAAAATAGTAGCTAACAGCGGTGACCTTCTCCATGCGTTTTCTAAGATTCGTACTATAAACATTTTTCCTCCTCCCCCGCCATTTACGAGTAATAGGGTTATAAACGACTTTTACATGAATTATTATTATATCATGAAGTGATTTTATGTCAAGTTCAACTTTTTTTTGGTTATTAATAGTGGTAAATCTATATCAATCAAAAAATCTACTGTGGTGACATTATCAGTGGTTATTTAGTGTCTCCGTGTATACTTCGAAGGGGATTTTTTATTAAATAAAGTCTATAACATGAATATGATAAACGACATTAGGTTTTATTGATTAGCATGTTATATTCGGTCTCGAAGCGGAGCTTGTGCTTGACTTCTTCCTGCGCCAGGGCTAAAAGCACTTCTCGTGATTGTTCGTTATGAACGTTCGGGATGAGATTGACATAAATCCTGAATGATGCTTCTTCCTTTTCCATGCCGAGCAAGAGGGCGTCTTTATAATCGATATCCAATTGCGAGGGATCATCGGAAATAATATATTCGCTCGCCGGTCGGGGTGACTGTTGTTCTATCGAAACAGTCTTGCCTGTTTTAAGAATCTCCAGCTCCAGCTTGGCCTTATGTTCCAGTTCTTCGGCTGCTAAATCTTCAAAAACTTCACGCATTTGTGGTTCTTTTACCCGGTCGGCCAATGCGAGGAAAAAATTATGAGCCTCAATTTCACGAAAAATCGCGAATTCGAGTATCTCTTCGTCTGTTTTAACTTTACCCATTGTTTGTCTCCATTGACAACAGGTCTTCGATTTGTCGTCATCATTTAATTAAACCATCTTCACAGTTGTCTATTCCGCCCACCAAGTTGTTGCTTTGATTATACAACTTTAGAGCCGACCTGCAACTACAATTTAACCATTGTTTTTCTATCTGGATATACCTTATTTGTCTGTAGATGGTTTGGGAAAAAATTATATTCTATCAAATATCGCGATTTCTGGTAATGAAATGTAATTGACCAGATGACTGGTCCACCGTATATTCGGTACGTCTTAGGATATATGATACATTTTCGGAGGTAAAATGGACATTGTAAAGCAACTTTGGATGACTATCGTTTCTCGAACCATTTATATAGCATTATTAGTCGTGTTGGCGATGACAGCGGGGGCCTGTGCCCAAGTGGAAAAGACCGGGTTCAGGTTCGATTTCGGCTCTGGAAAAATTGAGCCGGGATATATACAAGTTCTGCCGGATACGGCCTATTCGCCGGAAATCGGTTACGGCTTTGAGCCGGGAACACAGATTACTGCGATCGACCGTAGCGCCGATGATGCTTTGAAAGGTGATTTCTGCACGAGCGATAAGCCCTTTTACTTTTCGGTTAAGCTGCCGGAGGGAAATTATAAAGTGACTGTAACGTTCGGAGATCAGGCCGGTGAATCGGCAACGACAATCAAGGCGGAACTGCGTCGATTAATGCTCGAGAATGTACGAACAACCAAAGGAACATTCGTAACAAAGACATTCGTGGTTAATACTCGTATACCCCAGATTTCTGACGGTAACCAGGTCAGATTAAAGCCCCGTGAGAAGACTTC
>CAYVXS010000381.1:0-3840 GCA_964454885.1 uncultured Pirellulales bacterium | reverse complement strand
CATCATTCTGATTTTTCCAGGCAGTTTCATTCTTACTTTTCTTCCTGCGATTTGGACTGTTGTTGCCTTGGTACTCTCTCGGCCTGTTGTTCGCGCAGTTTTTGCAACACAGCCTCTGTCTGGATTTGTCTGGTTTGATAACTGGAAATAAAACTTTCGAGCCTTTTTGCAGTCTCAGTGGCCTTTTCTTTAACAGCCAGCTGTTGAATCTCGTGTAATTCATCAAGGCGTATCTGAGGCTCCTGCGTCTGCTGCCTCCGCCCCCTGAATCTTAATTTCTCAAGCTGCTGTTCTATAGCCGCTATGGCCTGCTGCCTTGCTATTGACATTTTGCCAATCTTATCCCTTTGTTCATCGGTCATATTTCGATACTGTTTTCTGATCCCGATCATACCTTCCAAGGCGGATTTAAGCTTCGAAACCTCCTCTTCTATTGTTTTTACAACCTGTAATTGCACATCAAGACTTAAAGTTCTGGTTCCAGCCCTGGTTTGTATATCAGCCCGCATTTTCGCTCTTTCCTCTTCAGACATATTCGGCCACCGTTCCTGTATATTTTCAAGCTCTTCCGTTTGTCCCTGTTTTGACCCTTCTGAAGGTTGTCCAAACATAATCTCTGCACATATAAAAACAGACAAAACGATAACACCGGAAATGATATATTTTCCCATAACGTCAGCCTCCATAAGAACTTACGTGTCCACACAGGCCATCTCTACGCAGAGAGTCCGCGCTTAATCAATGAAACTAACAGTGATAGACGTTAACCCATCACCATTTATTGCGGGAATTTGCAAAAAGTATGTGAAAAACAATAACCAGCCGTATAAGAGCTGTCAAGGGCAAACTCTACCAAAATCGGCCATGATGTACCTGTTAGAGTTCAATCCGTGAATCAGGGATTATGATTCGAAACTGCTTCTTTTACTTTACTTAGGAAATCACAAATTTCAGATTTAATTTGCTCTGTATTACCCAGGTTTTTCTCTATCAAAGACACAATTTTCGAACCGATGATTACTCCGTCGGCACCCGCCCTCGCTACGGCCGCGGCATGTTCCGGCCTGCTTATCCCAAAACCAACACAAACAGGTACATTGGTAAGCTTTTTTAATTTGCCAATCAATTCTTCGACCTCACTCGAAAGCTGGTCTCTGCTGCCGGTGACACCAAGAACGGACACGGTGTATATAAAGCCCGTCGTTTTGGATGCAATCAGTTTCATTCGCTCGGACTCTGTAATCGGAGTCACCATAAACACGGTATCAAGACCAGCGGAAACAGCAGGGCCTATGACTTCGTCACCATCATCGATACTCAGATCGGCGACTAAAACACTGTTGACACCGGCCCTGTGAAAATCGCTGAAGAATTGCCCCGTCCCATACTGGTAAATAAGATTGTAATACATCAGCAATCCGATAGGGATGTCTTTATATTCCTTGATTTGTTTAATAAATTCCAAAGCCTTAGGCACACTCATTCCGCTTTTCATTGCGCGTATGTCTGCCTTCTGTATGGTCGGCCCGTCGGCGATCGGGTCGGAAAACGGGATACCCAGCTCCAATATGTCGGCGCCAGCATCGATAGCGGCTTTTACTATCGCAAGACTCGTGTCAAAATCAGGATCGCCAATTACAAAAAAAGGTATCAATGCCGCCCGGTCCAGTTCGGAAAAAACCTGTTTATATGCCTTCATAAAATATGTCCCTACATAGTTTTTATACGATCAGATACAATTACCAATTATCATTGTCCCATGGGGCGACGTTTCTCCACAATCGAAACGTCCTTATCCCCCCTTCCGGAAAGATTCACTACTGCAATCGTATCCGAATTCAGCTTACCCTTTTGCTGCATAACATACGCCAGAGCATGAGAGCTTTCCAGCGCCGGCAGAATGCCTTCGCTTTTCGTCAGGGCTTCAAAGGCATCGAGCACGTTTTCATCCTCGGCGGCAAAATATTCGGCCCTGCCTGTATCTTTCAGCAAACAATGCTCCGGTCCCACGGCGGCGTAATCCAATCCGGCACTTACCGATTCGGTATCGTAAACCTGACCCTCTTTATCCTGCAGCAAATAAGCTTTCGCACCATGTAAAATCCCCACTCTGCCCGCCACAAGAGTAGCGGCATGTTTACCGCCGGCCAGAGACCTGCCGCCGGCCTCGACGCCTATCAGCCTGACATCTTTATCGTCATAGAAGCCGGAGAATATGCCTATCGCATTACTTCCGCCACCGACACAGGCGACAACCATATCCGGCAGTCTTCCTGTTTGTTCGAGGCACTGCTGCCTCGCCTCTTTACCTATGCAGCTTTGAAAATGCTTCACTATCGTCGGGTACGGGTGCGGTCCGGCGGCAGAACCGAACAGATAAAAAGTATCGGTGACATGTGCCGTCCAATAGCGGAGCGCATCGTTGATGGCATCCTTCAATGTCCCCGTCCCTCCTTCGACTCCGATAACTTCCGCTCCGCAGAGCTTCATCTTATGAACATTGACGCTCTGTCGTTCGATATCGGTGACACCCATGAAAATTTTCGTTTCCATACCGAACAAGGCCCCAATCATCGCCGTTGCCAGGCCGTGCTGGCCGGCACCGGTTTCGGCAATCAGCTTGGTTTTGTCCATATATTTTGCCAAAAGTCCCTGGCCCAACGTATTATTGACCTTGTGTGCTCCGCCGTGCAGGAGGTCCTCGCGTTTGAGATACACTTTGAAACCGACCTGCTCGCTGAATCTCTTTGCATAATAAAGAGGACTTGGTCTGCCTGCATAATACTTCGAAAGCTGCTCAAGCTCGGTTGCAAACTGTTTGTCCTGATAATAACGATAAAACGCTTCTTCCAATTCTTCAAGTGCCGGTATTAAAACTTCCGGGACATAAAACCCGCCGTAATCTCCGAACCTGCCTTTATACTTCATACTTTATTCCTTACTGCTCGAATAATAAATACTAACACCAATCAGCCTATCAAATGCTGTATATTCGTGAAAAGTTTCTTCATTTTCTTATGGTCTTTTTTCCCCGGCCGGGCTTCGATACCGCTGCAAACATCGATTCCATAAACACCCAGCTTTATCGCCGTGGCCGCATTATCGGGGTGAATGCCGCCCGCCAGGAAAACGCGTTTGTTCATATGCCCTACGATATTCCAGTCAAAAGTCATTCCCGTACCGCCGTATCTTTTAGGATCGAAGGCATCCAAAAGAATTGCATCAGTAAAAAAACTGTCTGCCTTTTCGATATCCGACCGGCCCTTTACCCGTATCGCCTTCATTGTTTTGACATCATGCGAGAGAAACGACCGACAGAATTCCGGGGTTTCGTCCCCATGCAACTGTACCCAGTCCAATTGACAAATGGCGGTAATCTCGTGAATTTGCTCTATCGAGTAATTGACAAACACTCCGACAATATCGATAAAAGCCGGTAGTTTATCAATAACATCGGCGGCTTTTTCCGGTACAAGATACCTCGGACTTTCGGGATAGAAATTAAATCCCAATAAATCGGCCCCCATATCCGCCGCAGCAACAGCATCCTCATGATTCGTAATACCACAAATTTTAACTTTCGTAATCAACATATCGGTACCCTGCTCTTTTTTCCAAAAAATTTACGTTATGAACAATTTGAAATCTCAACTAATTTTTCCAAACATTCCAGAGCCTTCCCGTCGCTGATAGAAGCTTTCGCCAGTTCAATAGCCTTGGCAAAATCATCGGCTATGCCGGCTACGATTATAGCAGCCGCGGCGTTCAGAACAACGATATCTTTACGAGGGCCCTTGTCCTTGCCGGAAAGAATGTCACGAATTATACCCGCGTTGGTTA
>CAYVXS010000380.1:0-3843 GCA_964454885.1 uncultured Pirellulales bacterium | reverse complement strand
ATTATCCTGACCATTCTCTCGATTGCATCAGGTATTAACAAATCGTCGGAATCTATAAATGATATGTATTTGCCCTGGGCCAGCTCGATTAATTTATTTCGTGCCGCTGCGTCTCCGCTGTTTGGCTGCCAAAAATATGTCACAGGGACATCGAGCTTCTTTAACATATCTTCGGTCCCGTCGGTAGAGCCGTCATCGACTACAACAATTTCGAAGTCTTTATAGGTCTGCGCCAGAATACTGTCGATAGTTTCCTTAAGGTATTCCTTCCGGTTATAAGTCGGAATGCATATACTTACCGTATATCTATATGGACCGGAGGTTTGTTTTGCCGTAATCACAGGAGATTCGCTTGTCCCCGGGATTTCTTTTGTGACGCATTTGTCGAGCATGTTGTATAAATTTTTCCCGATGATATCGATATCGTATTTCTCTACATTGTCTCTGGCAACTGTTCCCATCTGTTTCCTCAATTCCGCATTTCTAATTAATTTCGTGATTTTATCAATCCACTCAGAGAAGCTTGAAGCCTGGAAGCCTGTTATGTCGTCCCTGACATATTCCATATTAACTCCGACGGGTGATGTGACTATAGGCAAACTTGCTGCTGCATATTGCAGGATTTTGAAACCGCATTTACCTCTCGTAAACCTGTTGTCCGGCAGCGGTGCGAGGCCGATGTCGCTTGTAACCAAATCGGGTATCTGGGTTTTTATCGACCACTCGCATTTTTCGACCTGCATGTTATGCAAGTCAAAGAAATGGTCACAAATTATTCTTAGTACAACATTGTCGAATCGCGAACCTATTTCCTCGAGCACAGGTTTGATTTCCGCTAAGAAACGCAAAGTACTTCTGCTGCCGATCCATACAAGGCGGATTTTATCATCATTTCTCGTTGCAGTCTCAATGGTATATGGTTTTGTGTCCAGACCGGTGGGAAGCACTTCTACATTTTTGTTGAACTTCATTGCATGCTCGGCGAGATAATCGTTGCCCGCTATAACGAGGTCCGCCAGGCTGACGGTTCGCTGGAATGCTTTTTGCCGCTTGAGACTCGGCTTATCGGGATTGCCGGCGTCGTACATTATCGCATCGTCGAAATCGTAAACGATTTTTTTGCTGTATCTTCTCAGCCAGACTGCATTTAAATAATTCAAAGCTTTTTTATGCAGGATAACGCAGTCGTAATCCGCGGCCTGCTGAAATAATTTCCGACGGGCAAGAGGCCCGGACGGCAGCTTTGCCACCTTACAATCTACACCGTTTGCGTGTAAGGTATCGAGGTGTATCGCCACACGCTGCCTGAAACTGGCACGTTTGGGATTACTTATTATTATTAGAAGTTTCATTTCTTTTTCTTCTTTAGAGTTTTACCTGCTTGCGGGATATTTTACTACGAGTCGGTCCAACAAGCAATACAAGCTGCTAAAAAATGTTCTTTGCACGGCAATTCTATTTTGTATAATGCAATGCTGTGTTGTGCGTCGTCGGATATAGATACTGCTGATACCTTTTGGTTCGGTGAAGAATCGATGAGTGCGTAAGGCATTGGTCCTTTGCACATCGAGATACTGGACATGGTACTTCAGAGAAAGAATAGACATGAGCTTGTCGAAATGCAAAATGATAGAACTTCCGAAAATTCTGGATCGACGAGGAAATCTTACTTTTATCGAATCATTCCGGCATATACCTTTCGACATCAAGCGGGTTTATTACCTGTACGATGTGCCCGGTGGAGCATCGAGGGGGGGGCATGCCCACAGACGTCTCCAGCAGTTTGTCATTGCGGCAAGCGGCAGTTTCACGGTGGTTACGGACAACGGACGCGAAAAAAAAGAATATTACCTGAACAGGTCCTATTACGGTCTGTATATCCCCACGATGACCTGGCGAGAAATTGAAAACTTTTCTTCCGGTTCGGTTTGCCTGGTTTTGGCTTCGGAGCTTTATGATGCGGATGACTACATAAGGGATTACAAGAAATTCAAGAGACTTGTCACGAAAGGTAAAAAAGATGACAAGGAGTAAAAAAATCGAGGGGGTGTATACACACGAGCAGGCGATTGTAGAGACAGAGCATATAGGACAAGGATCGAGGATCTGGGCTTTTGCTCATATACTCGAAAAAGCTGTCATCGGGGATAATTGCAATATATGCGATCACACTTTTATCGAAGGAGACGTTGTAGTCGGAGACAATGTCACGATAAAAAGCGGTGTTTATTTGTGGGACGGCCTGAGAATAGAGGACAACGTTTTCATTGGACCGAATGCGACTTTCACGAACGACCTTAAACCGAGGAGCAAGGCATATCCGGCCGAATATATCAAAACATTAATCAAAAAAGGGGCAAGTATCGGTGCTAATGCGACGGTTATATGCGGAATTACCGTAGGAACATGGGCGATGGTCGGGGCGGGAAGTATAGTCACAAATGATGTCCCCAACTACGCCCTGGTTTACGGAGTCCCGGCAAGAGTACGTGGTTACGTTTGTGAATGTTCTCATGACCTGATTTTCAAAGACTCGGTGGCCGAATGCGTGTGTGGAAAAATTTATCAGGATAAAAAGGACGGCGTAGTAAGAACGAAATGATAGAATTCGCAGGATTGCAACAACAGTACGATGAGATAGAGGACCAAATCGAACAGGCCGTTCACAGGGTTCTAAAAAGTGGCTGGTTTATACTGGGCCAGGAGCTGGAGAAATTCGAGCAGGAATTTTCCGGTTACGTTGGAACGAAATTCGGTATAGGAGTCAATTCCGGCTCCGACGCCCTGCTGCTGGCCATGCAGGCACTTGGTATCGGTAATGGTGACGAGGTATTGACCGTTTCCCATACGTTCATATCTACTGTGGATAGTATTGTAAGAAACGGTGCCGGACCGGTTTTTGTTGATATAGACCCGGAGACATACTGCATTGATCCTGCACAAATAGAAAAAAAGATTACAAAAAAGACAAGGGCAATTATACCCGTTCACCTTTACGGCACTCCGGCGGACATGACAACAATAATGGAAATCGCCAAAAATAATAACCTCTATGTTATTGAAGATGCATCACAAGCTCATGGAGCGAGATATAAAGGAAAGAGAGTTGGAAGCATCGGTGATATCGGTTGTTTTAGTTTTTATCCCGCTAAAAATCTCGGCGCCTATGGCGACGGCGGTATGGTAGTTACTGATAATGACGAGATGGCTGAAAAAATAAAACAATTGAGAAATTACGGCCAGCCCGAAAAGAATGTACATGATTTTGTAGGAGTCAATAGCAGACTGGACGAGATTCAGGCGGCGGTCTTAAGAGTAAAACTCAAATACCTCGATAAATGGAGCCAGAAAAGAAGGGAAATCGCCGGTCGATACAACGAGCTATTAAACGGATTACCTGTAATCACTCCGATAGAAAAAGAGTTCGCCGAGTATGTGTATCACTTGTATGTCATCAGGAGTAGGGAAAGAAATAAATTACAGCAAAATCTTTTACAAAATAATATTCACACTCAAATTCACTACCCGACCCCTGTTCACAAGCAAAAGGCGTATCGGGACCTTGGGTTCGATATTCGGCTTCCGGTCACAGAAGAAATTTGTGACGAAATATTATCCTTGCCTATGCATCCTTATCTCAGCGATGCTGATATAAAAACGATTGTCGATGCAATAATATCGGCGTTGTGACATTTCTACTTTTGTCTGGCTTTCAGCCCTTTTGCTGTTTGTCCGGGGTGAATACAAGCTCAATTCCGTGACAGGGAAATAAATAGCAAAGATTTTCTTCGTAGTACTGTTGAAAAACAGTATGCAGGTTTACGAGCCAGCCGAAGAATTTCC
>CAYVXS010000379.1:0-3864 GCA_964454885.1 uncultured Pirellulales bacterium | reverse complement strand
AATAAGGTTTTTTATCATATTAACGACGGCGTTTATCAAACTTTTTCAGGGGTTATTAATGACCACTGGATTCCGAATTTCCATTCTTTTAAAAGAGGGACAAAAGAAATTTGCGCGGTTGTCGGGCAGACCTGTGACAGCTTCGATAAAATTTCTCTCGCCGAGCATCTTCCCAAAAACCTGCAAATAGGGGATTATCTCTACACGGAAAATATCGGAGCTTACAGCACGGCATCCTCCACAAAATTCAACGGGTTCGAAGGAGCGAAAATCCTGCATATAAATAACTGACCTTTTCCTTTCTCTCTTATCACAGCTCCCATATATAGAACCGGGGACATAAACATTATAACCTACAAAAGAAGTCATCATCCCAGTCACAAACAGCCGCAACGTAACTACAACCGACAGATTCGCTAACCATTGTCACCGATTAATAGTTTTGTCTCGTCCGGGGATCGAGCTTCGACATATAAAAAATTCGTTGCGCAAAAAGTGCTAAGTGGCACATTAATACAGGAGCATATACTACTTGTGGGGTGCTCAAAAGCTTCTACGGTTCACGGGTGATCGAAAATGTGACCGGCGAAGCTATATTATGGAATAAATGACGTTTTTTTGAAGGAGCGCATCATGAAACTTATCAAATCAAAACCAATTCAGAGTTGTATAATACTACTGCTGGTTCTCGGCACTGCAAACGCCGTTTCAGATACCGTGAGTCGGGCAGTCACGTATCCACCAAATGATCTGTGCGCGGACGCAACCCAGGTCGGAGACGTAACGAACCTTCCTTTCAATACCACGGGAGCCAGATTCGGCGGTCGCGGTTTGTGTATGGTCAGTCCGAATATCTGGTACTGCTATACAGCCACGTGTACAGGTGATGTCACCGTCAGTCTTTTGGGCAGCAGCTACGACACGATGCTGGCAGTTTACGAAGGATGGGAGTGTTACCCGACCCGGGACGATTTAATTGCCTGCAACGACGATTTCGGCGGCACGTACCAGTCGCAAATAACATTTGCCGCAACCGCGGGCCAGGAGTATCTGATCGAGGTCGGCGGCTATGGCGGCAACGAAGGCGCAGGTCTGATCACCATAAAATGCGAAGGAGACGAAGAGCCGCAGGAATCGAAGGACAAATGCATTGACGCACTCCCGGTCGGTGAGGTGACAGATATGCCTTTCGATACAACCAACGCCACATTCGACGGCTGGGGTCTGTGCATGACAAGCCCTAACATCTGGTTCTGCTACACCGCCTCCTGCACCGGCGATGTCACCGTCAGTCTGGCCGGAAGCGCATACGACACAAAGCTCGCAGTCTATAGCGGATGCGATTGCTACCCGACGGCGAGTGATCTGATCGAGTGTAATGACGATACTCCCTCCAGTTACCAGTCTGAGGTCACTTTCGCCGCAATCGCCGGCAACCAGTACCTGATCGAGATCGGTGGTTACGCTTCCCAGACCGGTCTGGGTGTCCTGACCATATCTTGTGAGGGTACGGTCGTACAGGAAAAGCCGGACCTCGGTGATGCTCCCGACAGAACAAACAATTCCGGCAGCAATATGCGTGCATACGCCCAGCCCTGGGTAGGCGCCCGTTATCCGACGGTTTTCGACGACGGCACCGACATCGGTCCCTTCGGGCCGGTCCACTTGAACGACCAGTTAGTAGCATTTCTGGGACAAAGGATCACCGCCGAGACCGAAGCAGATATCGGCCCCGACGAGGACGGCGTCAACAACATAGATCCGGGGGCCAACTCACCAGATCAGGACGAAGGTGACGACGGCGTCGCGATGCCGCTGACTCTGCCCGACAGTGACTGGGCCACGTTCGATTACGTAGTTACCGTCGTCGAACCCGGCACCGATCTCTGGGTTAATGTCTGGCTCGATTTCAACCGTGACGGTGACTGGGACGATACAGTGGATACTTCCGCCGGCCCGGCAAATGAATGGGCGGTGCAAAACCAGTTCCTGTTCAATCTGCCGGCCGGGCAAACGACTGTCACCACGCCCGCATTTCTGTCTGCACACCCTGAAGGTACGCACGAAGAGATTTGGATGAGAATCACTCTCGCGGAGCAACCATGGCGAGGCGGCAGCAATCCAGGCGAACGGGGCAACGCCGGTTCCGGTCCGGAATCTAAGTACCAGATCGGCGAAACGGAAGATTATTTCTTCACCCCGGATATGACCGGCGACGGCGGATGCCCGTTGTGCAAGGATGAAAACGGCGACGGCGTAATCGATATCCAGGACCTGATATTCTACATTACCCAATGGCTCTCAATTTGCCAACAATAGTTTTTTACACACACTCAACCGGAGCTGTGGACACAACAGTGTCCACAGCTCATTTCCTAAGTGCCTGACGTTGGCTAAATGTAAAATTTTGCAGGGATTTTGCAGAACTGTGATTGGATTATGCACGAAAGGTCGGAACCAAACAATCATTGCAAAAAATCGGGAAGGTAATCGTTCTCCGGTGCTTTTGGCTGCTGTTGTTTGACACGGCTTATGCGTTCGTCCCGCAGGTCCCTGTACGAGCCTGTGACGATGCGGTCTTCTTTGCCCGGACCGGCCGAGACCTGTATGGCACTTTCACTGAGCAGCTTTTTGTCCCTGACATTGACGGCCCGACAGCGTGCCTGACAAAGACCGCAACCGATACACTTATCTTCAAGAACTACCGGAGCCAGATACCCCGAATCTTCTACGGACTCCGCACGCCCGTCTATTGTATCACCGATACGAATGAACTCGATAGCGTTGTACCCGGCAGCGGCACATTCATTAACACACTGTCCGCAGTTTTCCCGCCGAGTATAAGGTAAACATGTACTTTTGTTGACCACAGCCAGCCCGATTCTTGCCGCACGTTTTTCATCCAGAGGTAATTCTCGAATAGCACCCGTCGGACAAACCCGGCCGCAGTTATTACAGAAAGGCACACAACCCGACCAGTCCGCAACTACTTTAGGCGTCCAGATCCCATCTATTCCCAGCTCAAGCCCCGCCGGTTGAAGCACGTTACCCGGACAAACCTTCAGACATTCCCCGCATCGTACACATTGGCTGCGGAATAATTTTTCCGGCAGAGAGCCGGGTGGACGAACCGGATATGATTCTGCATAGCCGCGTCGTTCATGTGACAGAGCTGTTCCGGTTCCAATCGCTCCGATGATACCAAATAAAAACCGTCGGCGCGAAGTTGATGGCTGAACAACAGATTTCGGAGCCGGTGTTTTGAGATTAATATCATTCCAGCGACTGACAAATTTTATCGACTGCTTAGGGCATACCCCCTCACAACTTTGACAGTTAGCACAATTAATTAAACAAGTAGAGAAATCAGGACCGATTGCATCAAAGGGACAGATATAAAGACATCGACCACACTCTACGCAGGTAGCTTCGACTTTCCGCCCCGTTAGGCGCAATACGCCTGCCAGTGAAAATAGTGCGCCGCTCGGACAGAGATAGGCGCACCAGAAACGCGGTCGAAGCAGACTGAGCCCGAATATCGCCAGGAACAGAACTATCGAGATATAGTGTCCCGCATTCATTTTCGGCACTAAATTCCAGCCTTTAAGAAGTCCAAGCTGCAACGGCGCGAAAATATATACCATCCCGCGTGTCACTATCGGGATAGCGGCAATAAATCCGGATAATAGCACACCGAACACCGCCGCTACAAGTGTGCCGGTCAGAAGATAAAACCTCAGATTGACCCACCAGCCTCTTCTTTTGACACGGAACCTTTTGATTCGCCGTGCTATACTCCAGTCGAATAAATCTATCATGGTCCCCAGAGGAGCAAATAAAGTAGAAGTCCTCTTTACATGCTCC
>CAYVXS010000378.1:0-3870 GCA_964454885.1 uncultured Pirellulales bacterium | reverse complement strand
ATATTTATAATTTTCCTGTACGTATCCGGCAGGTCCCTCCTCCATCCAGCCTGAAAAATAAATTTTTCTGTCTTCCGATACCGGCCCGAGTACATCAATTCCGTCAAATGTTCCTTTTTTCGCCCTAAATCCCATCAAAGCAAGTAACGTCGGAGTCAGGTCTATCGAGCTGACCAGGCCATCAACTTTTCCCGCCTTCTCTATTAAAAAAGGTGCACGCAGGCAAAAAGGAATCCTCAGCGCTTCGTTAAAAGAAATTCTCTCGTGTCCGAGCTGCCCGTGCTCACCGAAAGCCTCACCATGGTCTCCTATCACACAAAAGATTGTTTTATCCGACAGGTTCATTTCGGTTATCTCTACATCTAAAGCGGACAGGAATCTATCCGTATAGCTGATCGCCTGGCAATAACGAGCGATCGGCTCTTTAGCCGGCGTATCGTACCAATTCGGCACCTCATAAGGGTCGTGCGTTACCGAACAAAGTATGGTAAGGAAAAAAGGGCCATCGTCCGATCGTATCCACTCGGAGATCGGCCCTAACATCGAAAATTCATCGCTGCCAAGATAACCGATATAACAATTGGGATCTTCAAGGTCGTCCCGTGACCAGAATTCCTGAAATCCAAGATTATGAACGAGACCCGGGCGGCATTCGAAATCGCCCTTGGCCGATTGATAAAAAGCCGTTCGATAGCCAAGCTTGTCACTGAGAATTGAGGCGATACTTGCATAAGCTTTATCAACAGGTACGGTCTCCGCTAAATCCTGCGAAGCCGACGGGTAATGACCGGTATGTAAAGCGAACAGGGCCTTCGTCGTATGTGACAAACATGAGTACGCGTTTGTAAATTCCATCCCCTGCTCAGATAATTCTTTGAGATATGGCGTCAAGTCGTGTGTTTCACCGGCGAGCGATGTGTACTCATACTGGACTCCTTCCAGGACGACAATGATCAGATTATTCTTTAATGATTGACCGTCGTTATCTATTACGATTTCATCCCGGCTTGGAATCCTTCGGTCCGGATTAGGCGGCAGTTTATACTCGCGCACCAAAAGACTCTTTACAGCTTTAAGCTGAGAATTAAACTGCATTCCCGCTGATGCCGCCTGTGACGAACGGCGCCCCATCCAGAACGGACGTATTATGACTACCAGCAAGACCACAGAAAGGCTCATTATTATTCGTAAAAGGAACTTTTGACGCTTATACACCGCCAATCTCGGCTTGCTCAAAGCATAAATAAGGAACGCGAGAGCCAGAGCAGATGGTACCAGTAGTAAAAAAGCCGCAACCGGCATCTTTGCGAGGTTAACGCCTATTATACGAAAAGCATTGAGGGGAGAACGAACAATTGGCAATAAAACACGCGGCAATATCTGAGTCCCCGTTCGTATGAGCCAGCCCGCATTTAATACCGACCATGTACATATAACCGCGGCCACTATTGTCGCAAGCCTTACAACCCACTTGCGCGGCCACTTAAAGCACATAAGGGACAATAAAACCTCAGCCATTAAAAAAAAGGCGATATCCGAAAGTACCCAACTTAAATAATCGCTCATAATGTTGTAGCGAAGTGCATGAGCAAGTTTGACCGTTAGAGTGCAAATCAAAGCAGCCCAGATAAGAAGGCTGTAAGAACGCGATAAACTCCAATTTGAGATAGAGGATAAGATTGGAACATCACCACTGTCGTTGTCGGAATTTACCTTTGTTGCACCCATTGCAGGTAAAGATACTAAAACAGTCTGCATTTAGCAAGAAGGTTTATACTCAATATGGAATTGCGAAGTAACAGATTGGTAGATGAAGAAGCATTCATATAATATATTATAATAATATAATATAAATTATTATTATATATATACATGGTTACATTGTTACATCCTGATTGCATGAAAGAATGTATTTACCCGTTGTGCAATGACTTAGCCCGAACAATGCGGAGAAATTTGTTTGTGGAGAACCTGCTATAAAGTCCTAGATTCTTTAACATGTTTTTACTTGAATCGGCTCAAGGATGGAATTGATGTCTCGTTTTTATGTGTTTTTAACGTGGTTTTTCACAGGTTGTTGAGCAGGATGAGGTAAGTGGAAATTTTTTTATTTTCTACTGCATTGACAAAATAGTTTACAAAGCAATAATACACATCTTAACAAAATTAAAATGGTTTTGAGAAAACGCAAATGTCTCTTGTAAACGAACTCGGATTGAAGAAACCTGTTAAACTTCTTGCTCACGAGGCGCTGCTAAGCACATATTTCACAGCGTCGTGCCTGAGAAAGAAGGCCGGTCATTTTCTGCAGCCGTTCGGTCTTACCGACGTCCAGTTTAACCTGATGATGCTGCTGCAGCACCAGGCCGGACCGGAGGGAGGTCTGGCACAGTCACAGCTTAGTGATATGATGCTTGTAAACAGGGCAAATATAACGTCCCTGATAGACCGAATGGAAAAAGCCGGGCTTGTAGCTCGAACTTCGTCACCTTCGGACAGGAGATCTAATATCATCGTACTGACCTCCTACGGCAGAAATCTGCTCTCACAAATAGAGCCGCTTTATGCGAAAGAGGTTAAAAGGATAATGGATGTTCTTCTCGAAGACAGTCAGAAACAGCTTATCAAAATGCTCGAAAAGATAAGATCGAATATTTCAGAACATACGGCAGCCGCGAAATAACAGGCTCTTTTGTAGCAAAGCGAGGTACAAATGGGAAAAGAAGGAACGAAGTCGGTAAAAGAAGAAAAAGATCTTTTTGTAGGATTTGATGTGGGCAGCAGTTTCGTCCATTACACGGTTCTCGACGATCAGGGCCGTATTCAATACGCTCCGGAGCCTGTAATGCACTTTGCAAATCCCATCGGAGCCTTAAAGGAGGCATGGAGGGATATTAATAGCAGGTTCGATACCGGCAGGATAGTTAATACCGCTTTTACCGGCAGCGGTGCAGAGTCCTTTCCTGAAGTTATGGAAGGCGTTACATATGTTTACGACAGCGTTGCAATTCCCAGAGGTGCCGAAGTCGTTATGCCGCAGGCGCGCTATATATTCCATATAGGGGCGAAGGATCCCTACTTTTTCAGTTTGAACAATATAAACGGCAAACGAATAATTCAGGAATGGGCAACCGGTACCAAATGTGGCGGCGGTTCAGGAACATTAATAGAAAAACAGTGCAGAAGGCTCTTTGAAGGCGAGGTTCCGAATCCAGAGTTGGAAGATGCTGCTATCGCAGCCGATGACATGCAGAGGGAATTAATCGCGAGCAGTAACAGGAGAAGGCTGCAGGCCAGACTGGAGGAAATGTTTGAAAAGGCCGAAAAAGAAGCAGCAGAATCAACAGAGCCTTGCGAGTTTTTGGCGAGATGCGGCGTTGTTATTCAATCCGACCTTATTCACAAGCAAAACGAAGGTGCAACAAGAAAAGACAATCTCGCCGGTCTGTACAGGACGGTATCGAGAAATTACAAGATCGACGTTCTCGGCTCGCGTCAGTTCACTTCGGAGGACAGCAATAAAGTTGCGATAGCAACCGGTGGTGTTTTCGGGAACGACCTTATACGTAAAAACCTCCAGCAATTCCTCGGGATCGAGATTGAAAGACCGCATCATTATAACAACATCGCAGCGATTGGTGCCGCATTAAGGGGGATAGAAGATGATAATCGTGTGGTTTTCATGATCGAGCAGCTCGACAGGGTAGCTGCTTACGGCAGGCAAAAAAGGCAATTCGCGCCTTCCCTGTCACTATCGCTGTCCAGGGTGAACGAAGAGCAACAGGGTTTGGTGGCCGATTTGCAAGATAAAACGGAAGTAGTGCTGGGTATAGACGGCGGCAGCACCACAACAAAAGGGACTATCGTCGA
>CAYVXS010000377.1:0-3874 GCA_964454885.1 uncultured Pirellulales bacterium | reverse complement strand
GAATATACCCGAGGTCGAAATTACAACTGATCCAAATACAGGCCAACAGAACGTCACCCTTACAATAGAGCAGGTTTTAGCCAGAACACTCGCCAACAGTCCCGAAATCAGAGTGGTTAGTTTCGATCCGTCGATAGCAAAACAGGACATAACCAAGGCCGCTGCGGAATTCGATGTCACCGCTTTCGGGGATTTGAATTTCGAAAACGATGACAATCCACCGAACAGCATCTACCAGTCCGGCCAATCGGACGAACGAACACTCGAGACAGGCGTAAAACAAAAAAGTATTACAGGTTCGGAGTGGTCGCTTAGCTACGCTATGACAAGAACCTGGGATGATTTGTCCGGCAGGACTCTTTCCACACGCTACGAGCCTATACTCGGTTTCCGGTTAAAACAACCGTTACTACGCGACGCATGGCAGGAAGTAACTCTTGCGGGAGTAGATGTTGCAAAGCTCAATTATAAAATCTCCCTGCTCGGATTCCGACAAAAAGCAGAGGAAACTGCGGTAGGTGTGATTTCCGCATACTGGCGACTTTTGCAGGCCCGCAGAAATCTGGAAATCCACCAGAAACTGCTCGATAGCACACTCGACACCCTGGAAAAAGTAGTCAGCAGAAGAGAGATTGATGCTACCGAGCTGCATATCAAGCAAACCGAGACTTCGGTTAAAACTCGTGAAGCGGCGCTGATACAGGCGAGAAAACAAATTTATGATGCACAGGATATCCTGATACGCCTGATGGCCGATGCCCAACTGAACGTACTCGAAGATTTTAACATCATACCCGCCTCAGAACCATCCCAAGAACTGGAAATGCCTGAGGAATCGAAGCTTTTAGAGATTGCCCTGAATAAGAATCCCGTCATTCAACAGGCCAGACTCGGGACTGAAATTGCAGATATCAATATCCGAGTCGCGGAAAATCAGGACATGCCGCGCCTGGATTTAACGGCCTCGGCCAGAACCCAAAGTCTGGCCAAAGGTCCCGAGAATGCCCAGGAAAAACTTTACAATGGAGATTATGTCAGCTATGGGCTCGGTCTGTCACTCGAATACCCGCTCGGAAATCGTCAGCGGGAAGCAGAATTAATCCAGAAAAGATTCGAGCGAAGACAGGCTTTCTCTATATTGCATAACGTCGCCGACCAGGCGGCTCAATTAGTCAGAGAAAGAGTACGAAGGGCCCAAATAAATTATTCAGAAATACAGGTTCAAAAAGAAGCGATCGTAGCGGCACGCAATTATCTCGAAGCCATGGATGAAGCTGAGAATATTCGAGAGCAAATGACTCCCGAATTTCTTTTAGTTAAACTACAGGCACAGGATGTTCTGGCAAACGCCCAGATGTCGGAAGTAAGGGCAATCGTTGAGTTCAATATAGCTTTAGCAGAACTGACCCAGACTTTGGGAACCGTCTTAGAACTACATCAGGTGGAAACTTCGTTGCCAAATATTCCTTACGACAACAATATCTCTCAATAGATACAGTCAAAATGAAGATACGGAAGTTACGTAATAGAATCGAGCAGGTGTACTTCTATTCTCTGCCGGCAAAACCAAGCTGTTCGTCAAGCCAGTTATCTGTTCTTAAAACGGTTTTTCTCCGGCGCATCGCTAACTTTTCGGCGCGGCTCTGGGCCAGACGAAAAACTCCCCTGACCAAAGTCGAAGAAATATCCTTATTCGAAAAAGAATATCTTTTTTTCAAATAAGTGGCCGTATTTTTGGCATATCGGGACACAATTTCATCTTCGAGACTGAATATCCCCTGAGCGCTGCCGGGATCACCCTGACGAGCGCCCCGGCCGAACAACTGCCTGTCTATCCGGGCCGATTCGTTTGGCTCAGCAGCGATAACATGAAGGCCTCCCAATTCCGCGACCCCCCTGCCGAGTTTAATATCCGTCCCCCGGCCGGCCATATTTGTCGCCACAGTGATTTTGCCGGGCTGCCCTGCCTGTGCGACTATCTGAGCTTCCTGGCGATGATACACGGCGTTTAGAACCTGATGGTCCAATTGTGCAGCATTCAACAACTGTCTTAAGTGCTCGCTGGCCAGCACGCTGCGAGTCCCGACGAGAACCGGCCTGCCTGAGGTGTGGATGTCACTGATTTCCTGCACGATTCGAGCCCATTTTGCCGACTTGTTGGACAATATTATGTTCGGCAGATTCTCTCTGATACAGGGACGATTTGTCGGAATGGTCACTACAGGCAAATGATAAATCTGCCAGAATTCAGCAGCGGCTTCGGCCGCCGTGCCCGTCATCCCGGACAACTTATGATACATCCGAAAGAATCGCTGAAAACTTATGCGGGCATAGGTATCCTTAGGCGGATTGACCTTGAGTGCCTCCTTGGCTTCGACCGCCTGGTGCAGGCCGTCCCGCCATGTCCTATCCGGCATTAAACGACCTGTGAACTCATCGACAATAACCACCTTGCCTTTATCAATCACATAATGCTGATCCCGCTGATACAGCTCCTTGGCGGTCAGGGCCTGGTTGACTATTTCCAGAGAGCGACGATTCCCTTTCCAGAGTCCGCCCAGATGGCCGGTCAGTTTACCAAGATGATCTTTTCCCTGTCCGGTCAGTTCAATGTCCCTGTAACGTTGGTCGATTTTATAATCAATTTCAGGTTCCAACTGGCCGGCGATTACGGCCGCCTGCTGGTAAGACTCGATCTGTTCCGGATTGGGAGCGTGGCCCGAAATAATCAGGGGCGTCACCGACTCGTCGATTAGAACTGAATCGGCCTCATCGATAACTGCACATCTTAATCCCCGCTGGATGAGCCTGTCGGTTATTTTCCTATCACTTCCGGTCATTCTTGTAATAAGTGCGGAACTTAAACCTCTCAAACGGCCTAATGCTATCCGGTCACGCAGGAAATCGGCGGCCACCTCCTTATTTGTGCAATAGGTAATATCGGCCATATATGCGGCTTTTCTCTGGGCGGGTGGAGTTTGCTGTTCTATATAGGCGACGGTAAGACCGCAAAAACGATATATCTGCCCCATCCACTCGGCATCTCGTTTGGCTAAATAGTCGTTGACGGTCACGACATGACAGCCATGCCCCCGCCAGCCCGCCACGGTGACATACATTGTCGAAGTAAGAGTCTTGCCTTCGCCCGTTGCCATCTCAGCGATATATCCGCTCTCCAATGCCAGTGCGCCTGTCACCTGGACGGGAAAAGGTTTTTGGCCGATTTTACGAGATGCAACTTCCCGAACCAGGGCAAATGCCATTTCAATGTCCGCAGGCTTGTCACGCCGGCAGCGGAATATTTCCCGTAATTGTCCTGCAAGCTCACCGAGTTTGTAATCGGTCATTTGTGTGAAAGAATTTTCAAGTGAGAGGATTCTTTCCGTCTGACGAACAAGCCTCTGGTATCGCGGTACAACTCTGCCGACCAATCCGATCCCGGTATCCCAGGCGGCATCAAGCCCTTTCGGCAGAGATTCGCCCGAAGTACGCTGCCCGAGCATTTGCCATGTTGCACTTGGAACCGCAGCCATATTAAATACGAAACCTCCTCTGGAACAACTGCCTTACGGATCCCCACCACTGAACCGCGAGCGGTTTATCGGGCATCTGGATTCTTGCTACGACACGTTGCCCGGGCCTCAACTGGTCGGGCTCACTAATATTCGGCTTGATACGGACTTCAAAAAACTTCTCTGCGGTTTCCAAACCCTTGGGATCGTCCATCAGCGTCGGCATGGATCCCCCAACCGCATACCCCATCGCCTGGTAAGGTAATTTCTGCTGACCGGCGGGCAAAATATTTTTAATCTCTCCGGACAGGCTTATATCAGGTCGTCCCTTGGCTCTGATTTCAACATTTGTTTCAGCAAAG
>CAYVXS010000376.1:0-3877 GCA_964454885.1 uncultured Pirellulales bacterium | reverse complement strand
GTTCGCGCAGCCGGTTATGATTTTAAAAAACAATAACAATGCCACGAGCAGAAAACCGGTGATACTAATTTTATGTTTGCCCTGTTTCATATCCCGCTGTTTTCTCTTTTAATATCAATTAATGCTTTCTGAAGAGATTTCCTGAATTCGTTTCCTGCTAACTTAATTGGAGCCTGCTCTTCAATGGATTTTTGTATCACTCGCCCCGTTTCAGGCATTAACCGGGCGGTAATAAATACGGCCACCTGCCGGGCCGAATCGGTTGTGTTCGTATTATCAAACAAGGAACCCAAAATGGGAATACCTGACAAACCCGGAGTCCGGCTTTTCTGGTATCGTTTTCGACTGTCCATCAGTCCCGCTACAACGGCCGTTCCGCCGTTCTCTACCCGCACGGTATTTTTCGTAGTTCGCCTCGTAACGACGGGAAGATTGTCCTGCCCGCGGGCAATGACGTCGCTGACCTCGGCGGCAACGTTCAGGGTAATTTCGTTATTATCGCCGATAAGGGGTGTAATTGTCAATATCGTACCGGTCTCGATAGTCTCGAGTTCGAACCGGGTGTAGTAGTACGCTTCCTGGGTAATCTTGAAGTATTCTTCCGTGACGACTTTAATTTCGGCTTCGTGACCGTCCTGGGCCAGTACCTGCGGGCTGGCTATGACGATGGCTTCGTCGTTTTGGGTCAGAAGATTAAGTGTCATCATAAGGGAGTTGGTAAATTCCTGGCCGGGTGTGTATCCGATTTGAATTCCCCAGGGCCAGTTGACGAGTTCCGGCGCATTGCTTCCGTGATGGTCGGAGTTTGAAAAAGTTCCTGCGGTTATACCGGGCCAGTTCCACTGGATGCCCAGATTCAGAAGGTTCCCGTGTTCCAGCGCGACAATTCTTGCATCGAGGATAACATGCTGGGTGGGCTGGTCGAATAGTTTAAGGTTGGATATTATTCCTTCCAGTAATTCTTCCGGGGCCGTCACGGAGACGACGTTGTTGGTGGGATTTGCTATTGCCAGCTTCCTTATCGGTTCCGAAAGCATTTTCACAGCTTCATCGGCTTTGAGGTAATTCATCTTGATTCTTCTTGTCTGGCTCAATTTGGAAAATGAAGGTGATTCGATATCGGCTGTTCCTACAAGAATATAACCTTCCATTTGCCTGTAAGCGAAGTTGCCGGAAGAAAGAATGATCTGTAACGCCTGCTCAAGAGGAACTTCCCTGAGCTCACAGGTCACAATTCCCTGCACCGATATATCGGGCAGAATAATGACTCCGGTCTGGGCCGAGATGTCCGCCAGTGCCTGACGGACCGGAGTGTCGTAAAACATATTCGTGACGAGATGCTCTCTGTTTGTGTTATTCTCGGCGATGTTTTCCTGTTTATCTTTTGTTTGCGGCAGGTTTTCACCGGAAGGTTTGGAAGTTTCGGTTTTGCTTTCATCTTTTGCGGTCGGTTGTTCGGGTTTTGCTTCCTGTTGTTCGGGTTGTTCGGTATCGATATCTTTCGGTTTGGCCGGTTCTTTTTTGGGAGGTTCTTTTTTTTCGGGTTCTTCCTTCTGTTGTTCCTGCTGTGTCCGGTTCTCTTTTTTAGGTTCTATTTTATATTCGACCATCCCTTGATCAGTAAATTTGTTCTTTGGTTCCGGCAGGGTTTCCAGTGACGTCTCGATTTCGGCGCAGGCTTTTTGGATGAATGTCAGGTTGTTAAACGAATTTTGCGGGGCCGTTACCGGCAGGATAACAACTGAGATGATAAACAGATAAACAGTCATTCTCGGATTGACATATCCGGGCAGACTTTTTCTGACTATACCTGCATAAGATTCGTTATGCTTATTGTCGAACTTGTATTTGTTCATTGTTTTGCTCTTCCAATATATCATTATCTACTTTTAATATCTTCGGTACAACGAATTTGGTGCGTTCCACCAATGGAGGTTTGTTTTGTGTAGGTCTGAATGTAACTTCCACCGTATATTCTCCGGGATCGAGGATCCTTGACCATTGTGCCGTTATCATCCCTTCACAGCCTGCCTGGACGAGAAACGGGCTTACCGACGGCGAGACTTTTCCGACGGCACGGTCATATTCGTCAAGTATGCGGAAAGTTGCCTCCGGAACAAAACCGATATCTCCCGTATTATTGAAGCGTAAAATCATTTCAACCGCTCCGTTTGGCCGGCGGGAAGCTTCTAATTTTGTAATCTCCGCGATAATGTCACCCGTACCCCGGGCATAAATTCGAATCTTGGTGCTTCTTCGAGTTCGTCCGGCGGCTGAGTCGTCAAGCTGGATATCCGTCCGGTTGAAAGTCACGGCGGCATAGGTTTCGCCTAATGCCTGCTTTGGGAGTGTCACCATAAGAGGCAGGCGTTGTCGGCTGAGCGGCCTTAATTCGATTGTTTTTTCACGCATCTCGATTGTCTCCAGGCCGGACCGATTGTGGAGCTCGTTCGAGTCACTAATAATATCGTTGCCGTCCGCCAGTCGATACCACTGCATTAAATCGGCCCGCAGCCGAATTATATCTCTCGTTAAGTTAATCAGCTCTACGGCCTGCGAACGCCGTCCACCCGGCTGCAGGGAAACGAGCATCTCGGCTGGTGAGATGATAAAACCGGCCGATTGTTTCTGGAGTTTTTCCTTCAGTTCGTCTGTGATTTCCGCAATCTGCGGCGTACCGTCCTGGACATAAAAGGGGAAGGCGTTTTGCATCGGGCGTCCCGAGCCCTGGACTTCCAGTCTGGCCCGGATGATATACACTCCATCAGGCAGGTTCACCGAGCCTTTATTTTCGAATAATCTCTCATGACCGGGTAAAATGAAGCCGCGTCCTGCGACTAACTCGAATTTATCCACCAACTGCTCGGCCTCGCTGCGGATTTCCATAGTGCCGGTCATTCGAGCGTGTACGTTACCTCGGTTGCGTACGGGGAGCTTGAAGTCATACCCGCTCGCCTGTTGCACCCGAGATATTACTGGTTCTGCTGCGTCGATGACGGCCTGCATCTGCGGCGCTGGAATCGTCAAAAGAACTGGTACAAGTCCCCGATGACTGAATTGTATTCCCGCCCCAACTCCGTTTTGATTTGCCGCATCGTCGGTAGTCCGCGGAGGCGTACCCAGACAGGATATGATTGCGTAATATCCGCCTCCTGTATCTCTGGGAACTCGGATATTGCAAACGATTTTTCTTCCATCTTTAGAGGAAAGCCTGAAAGTTTCCGGCGTGACTGTTATCCAGTCTTTGCAGCTTCTTGGTGCATCCTCGACTTCATAAGGTAAACCGCCGCCTGCGACCGCCATAGCAGAGACTCTAATACTGCAATCCAGAGATTCTTGTCCTATATTGCCGATAGTGAAGGTAAATGTACGCAGCCCTCCGGGATAACCGGTCAGCTCGATAATTACGGGGCTTATGGTAAGCTGAGCATGAGTGGTGACAGATGGAATTGACAGTAATATCAATAAAATCACTATCTGGTGGAAATAACTGTAATGTTTTTCAGGCTTAACCAATTTGATGCACATCTCGAACAGACACATAATCTTTTTTCCAAACGTAATTACAGCACCTTTGCATTAATCTATATCCCTTGGATAAGAACTACTCTGATGTATAAATAAGAACGATTATCATAATAATATAAAGTTCAAAAAGAGTGGGCCATAACCTCTCGTATGGATATGGCCCACCGAAATTACATTTAGAGCACAGGGCTTGCTACAATAGTTGGATCGAGATAATAATCCCCGTCGGGCTGGTTAGCCTCGGGAAGTAATCTGATTCTCCATTGATAATTATAAGTCCCCGGAGCTCCTCCGGCCACAAGCCACCAAAGCGTGTCATGGATTGTACTGTGAGCACCGTCACCATAGG
>CAYVXS010000375.1:2307-3887 GCA_964454885.1 uncultured Pirellulales bacterium | reverse complement strand
AAAAAAAGGGAAGGAAAATTGTTGGTTTATTTTTGTTTTTTGACGATAGCGTATAGTCCGATGATTATGCCGATTACAACTAGCACTATTAGGACCAGGTCGATTGTTAGGTATGCGGGTATGTCTGGGCATGTAGTTGTTGGGTATGCGGGCATCTGACTTACTGTTGCTTGTGCAATCTCGTTAGCAGTTGGAGATTGTGGATACGATGGCATCTGGCTTACAGTCTTTTGTGCAATCTCGTCAGCGGTTGGACCTTGGTATCCTGGATCGGCTGCTGCTGCGTCTACACCAAAAGCGGTTGTTGCTTGTGAAGCGAAGTAGCCCTTAGTGCCTTCGAACAGTGCAGTAACTTTGTATTCTCCTACAATGGCGGGATCCCACATCATACTGAACAAACCATTTTCATCGGTTGTAACAGTTTCTGAGTAATAGTCGCCGTTTGGATCTTGGACCTTTACGAATACGTCAACACCTTGAACGTCAGCTGGTTTCTCAAACTGGTTATACACATAAAGCATCCAGTCACTCATGCTTGCATCAGATACTGCGGCAACACCATTCGGGAATCTTAGTTTCATTCCAGCATCTTCGGTACCAGGAGAGACATCAGTTACTCGACCCTTTATCATTACACTGTTTCCTTGGGTAATGACATCGTTTTGGATCGAAACTGTGGTCTTGCTTGCGCCTATTCCCATAGCGTATATGCGCTGGTCGTATTCATTGTACATTGCTATTATACTATCACCAATAATGGGTGTAGAGCTCCATTCACTTCCACGGTAAGGTATTCTCCAGATTTCTTCGCCTGATTCTATGTCGATGCAAACGAAGGGCGCACCACGGTGCTGTGGGTCGAAGGGGTTGTGTTCGGTGTTTTCAATGTATATTTTTCCGTCGGCAAAGAATGCAGGTCTGAAACGCCAGCGGTTGTTATGTAGAACCTCGTTATAGTAGTCAGTTACGTTGTATACCCATAGTGTTTCACCAGTAGTAACGTTCCGGCACCATAGTTGTCCACCATAGTTGCCTGAGAAATATCTGCCGTCATATATGTTGTCCCAACTGTTGCTGGATGAATAGCCCCAGTTGTCGGTGTACTGTTGCATTTCACTTGGTCCCCATAGTAGTTCTCCTGTAGTTAGGTTGAAGCCATAGTTAGTTCGGTCTTCTGCTACAGATACACAGAATACGTCATCTTCTGCACTTGCATCTTGCACGTCGTAGTGGGCAACATTGAGCGGAAGGGACGTCCAAGTTTTGTTGTATAATAGTGCTCCTTCGTGTCCTTCTGCGGTGCTTATTGCCCAATAACGGAAGCCGTTTTCACCCTCTATAGTTAGTGTATACTTGTCGAAGTTTGTTCCAAGTATTATTCCGTCACGAACTTTATCGACACTTCCAGGTAAGCCTGTGGGTATCGTAACGTTCCATTCAATTCCACCTGCAACAGCTTCAGCGTCGTATACGTTGCCTTGTGGGTTAAAGCTTCCACTACTGACAGCCATCCCTGGAGGTGAAACTACTTTGCTCGAGTTCCACATAGTCATCCAACCGTTGTTTTGGTTAACTGTGTA
>CAYVXS010000375.1:0-2297 GCA_964454885.1 uncultured Pirellulales bacterium | reverse complement strand
AAGATCTCACCGTTGGGACTATATACGCGGGTGCCAGAAGGCACACCCTCCATGGAATAAACCCAACGTCCACTGAATGTGTCAAATGCGTGCCAATTACTGCCCTGTGTACACCATAAGAAATCAAAGACACCGTGTTGGTTGTATCCGTCGAAATAGATTACTTGACCAAATGATAGAGTAAGTTCAGCTCCATCTGGAGTTGTAAGAATCTTATTCCAAAGTTCTTCACCTGTATGTAGATTTACAGCAATAACTCTCTGTTCTAGATTGGTGCCTCCAGTAGTCTCAAATTGGTTATAGCAGAGTATTCCGCCAATTATTACTGCGCCTGTCCATTTAGGTTCGTAGGCATCTCCTTGGTCAAATCCATGCTCCCACATTTGGCCTCCAGCGAGACCTCCCAAGGTTAGAGGTTTTGCCCATAACACATGGCCAGTCTCTGGAGCTAAATCGTTGAAGTCAGCATACAGTGTTTGCGCTGGAGGAGCTGCATCCATTGATACTTGATCTCCCAACCAGTTACCTGCAATCTTCCACCAAGACCATATCTGGTCGTCAATTGGACGTGTCCAATACTTTGTAGGATATGGTTGACTAGGGAATTGTGCGATTGGCTCAGCCTGTACTTCTAGTGCAACTGATGGACTCCAAGCTTCCTCCAATATTGCGCCAGGAGGAGGCGGTGCTTGGAAGAAACCAAAGTAGTCAGGAGTAACTTGTTCAGGGAAGTAGGTTCGCAGATAGTATGTACCAACTTGGGTAGGCGTGAAAGTAGTACCTGTTCCACCAGTCGCGTCTGTAGAATAGGGTCCTAGCATTTCTACGTTACCTACAGGGTCGGTTATTTCCACCATTAAACCAGTCCATACCTGTTGCATGCTTACGGTGGGCCATTCACTCCCCAAGTGTATAAGCACTGGGTTGTTTACTTGCTGTGGATTTGGTATGGCATTACAAAAAGGCCACGAGTTTATTCTTAGTTCTTGTTGTGCTGCTGCGTTTGGTAACGCAACAAGAGTAGCAGATATTGCTAATAGTAGGATTACGGAGATTGTAGAGATTTTTGATATGTTTTTTGATATTTCCATATTGTTTTCTCCTTTTCGGTGAGTAACTGTCTGTTAGTTTCTGGTATTTATTATTTTAGACAAAAAAAGGAAAAAACCTAAAAAAAATAAGTAGAAAGGCATTTTTAGTAGTTTTTTTATATTATCAAAGATGACGCCCATCAAACACAACGAAATGAAGATAAATATTTAAACAAGCTAGATAATTGGTCACCAACATGAAGCCAATTCTCAAAATTGATGAAACAGATGTTAAAATTCTTCAAGTGTTAATTAGGGATTCACGCTCAAAATTAAAGGACATAGCAAATGAGTGCGGGTTATCATCCACTGCAATAAAAAATAGAATTGACAGAATGAAGAAAAGCGGTTTAATCGTTAAAAGCATCTTGAAGGTTAACATGGCTTTTTTTAAATATCACATTGGGCTTTTAATTGGAGTTAATGTGGAACCTGACCAAGAGCCCAATATTACTAAATTTATCAAGAGTCAAGTAAAAGTCGCTGGAATTGATAAAACCATTGGAAAGTATGATCTATGCTTGGTTGTCTTTGCAAAGAGTATCAAAGAGTTGGATGACTTAAAATATTCACTTAGGAAACAGAAAGGTGTAAAGAATGTCGAGTTGAGCATCTGGAATAAGACTCACTTCAATTTTGATACCATCAATTTTTTAGAGAACAGCAGGGGCTGAATTGTATGGACAGAATTGATCGAGATATTCTAACATTGTTGAGAAAAAATCCAGACATGCCGTTTCTACAGATTGCAGAAAAGCTCAGCATTTCATCGATAACGGTGCAAACAAGATACGAAAAAATGAAAAAAGATGGGGTGCTTTTTGGGACCACATTAATGCTTGATCTTTCGAAAATCGGATTCCAAGGAAAAGCGTTCTTGTTTATTACAATAGCAAAAGATTCCGATGTGAGAAAAATAGTTGAAACTTTTCGCCAAATGCCAAACCTGTTCTTTATTGTAGAAGTTGTTGGGGCGTTTGATCTGTTAGCTATGGTAGTGTTTAGAGACGTTGCCGAGATCATAAAAATTGTTAATGACATAAAAGTAGTGCCTTACGTGGAAAAAGTTGAAGTTGCATTGTCCAATGAAAGTTTTTACCCCTTTAGAAAAGAATACACTGAGATTATTCGATTTGAAGCAGAGAACGCTGAGATTTAGCGCCAAAAAAAATTGTTGCCGAATAGAAAAACGTAATTGACGACGAT
>CAYVXS010000374.1:0-3895 GCA_964454885.1 uncultured Pirellulales bacterium | reverse complement strand
TGGCAAATAATATCGATCACGTGAAAAAGGTTCTTGCCGACGGAGCCGCCAGAGCAAAAGCCGTGGCCTCACAGACACTCGCCAAAGCCCGGGAAGCTGTAGGTTTGGGAGCTTACAATGGCTGATAAACTCGTTACAATTGCACAATTCCCCGATTATATCGAGGCGGAAATGGCCCAGCAATTACTCGCCGATAACGGCATTCAGGCCATTGTCACCGGCGAGAACGCTTCAAACGTATATTCAGGCATGCCCGCTTTGGGAGGATATTGCAAGCTGGAAGTATTCGAAAGACAGGCTCAACAGGCACAACAAATTCTGGATTCTAAAAAAACTCAGGAAAACTGACAACTAAAGTACAAATATCGAGGGCATACATTGGCGGATTATCGTGTAAATCTTGAAATTTTCGCCGGACCTTTGGATTTGCTGTTATATCTGGTCCGCAAAGAAGAGGTGGATATTTATGATATCCCCATCGCCAAAATAACCGACCAGTATATTCGCTATATCGAGATGCTCAAAAGTCTCGATGTGGATTTGGCCGGTGATTTTCTGGTCATGGCCGCAACTTTAATGCAGATCAAGTCCGCAATGCTGCTGCCGAAAACAGAAGCCGACCAGCTCCAGGACGAGGCACTGGACGACCCGCGGGCGGAGCTGATACGTCAGCTTCTGGAGTATAAGAAATTCAAGGACGCCGCCAATCTGCTGGACGCCGCCGCCGATGAGCACAAGGAACGTTATCCCAGAACCGCCGCAATCATCGAACAGCTCAAAGGCGAATCCGAGCCGGAGATTGACATCGAACAGGTAAGTATCTGGGACCTTCTCGAAGCTTTCGACTCGATATGCAAAGCCGTCGGCAACGTCGGTGACACAAGACACATTTCCGACGACACTCCCATAGATCTTTACCAGATAGAGATTTTACATCGCCTCCAGACGGAGGGTCCGCTGACATTCGAACGTCCCTTCGAGGCCGGAACCAGTCGTATTGTGATGGTCGGATTATTTCTGGCGCTTTTGGAATTGATTCGGGAAAAACTGATCTGGGCCGAACAACCTGTCTCCTCATCCATAAATATACGATCCTTAACCGATGAGCCGGCCGAACAGGCGGTACAGTCGGCTATAATTAACTTCGAAGTAAAAGAAGCCGAATCACCTGTTGACGAGCGACAAAAACAGCCGCCGATACCAATTTCCGAACTGCCCGCAAAAAGCAGCTCGGGCGTTACAGCAGAAAAAGAGCAGGAAGAAGAAACACTACTATTATCAGACCAAACCCCCGAACCACCGGGATATACAAGTTAAAATTTTTGCATTCATTTCATTTTCGAGTATAATTTAAATAGCAGGCATGATGAGGGTTTAAATACAGCCGTTTCCCAGTAAACAATGCGGTAATTTATTACGATTGGAATGAGGAAAATCCGGTTGTATGTGCAAAAGAAAAACTTTTTAAAAACCGACGTGCTACGTCTGACAACAACCGGATTAAACAACAGATTGATAAACAACAGGATATCGAATTTGAAGTAAGGTTAAATAAATGCATTACCCACGTCCCGCAACAAAATTAAGAAATATTTTATCCGGAACACAACGAATTCACATCCGTTCAGGTGTAACATTAGTAAGCACCCTCATTTCAATTGCTATCATCTTAGTAGCACTTATAGGAACCATTAATTTCAGATACTACGCCACCATGGATGCTCGTAAATCCGTCGCACAGACAAACGCTTCCAGGATCGCCCTGCTGCTTTGTGAAAACTGGCGGGGAATTAACGGCGATACTAACTACGATCCCGTGACTTATCTCGGTTCGGATATTACTTTGACACAATGTGAGGGCCCTGGAGAACCCGATGACTTTACTCCGTTGGGAAGTTATAAAATCGAACTGGATGAAGAAGATGATGGCGTCGAGGGCACCGACTTTTATGCGACATTGTCATGGAAAGACATTCAACCCGGTCTCAGGGCTCTCAATATCGTCGTATTCTGGTCACAGCGAGGCCGGAAGGGAATCGAAAATACTGATAAGTCTTTCAAATTGACGACATACGTTACGACTTTATAAAACATATCAGAGGTGAGAGTGAATAAAAAGATACATAAAGTTTGCGGGGGATTTACACTCGTAGAGGTGATGGTAACAATTGCGGTCATGAGTATTATTATATCCGCAATAGGAATAGTGATTATTGACAGTCAACGCTGCTGGCAAGTGTTGCACAACCATATAAACTCCGATGTCGCCACCGACGGCTACGTAGCAAGAAAAAAGTTCGACGCGGTGATACGAAAAGCAAGCGGGGAAAAAATCCTCACCGACAGCGGCGGCAACTGGATTGAAGTATATTATTATGCAAGCAGCTTTTCGACAGCCGTCGATCGCTACGCACGTTTCTATGAAACGGACGGCGTTTTGAATATAGAGTACGGCAAATTGAATCCAAGGACCACTCTGAGCACCGAAACCGTATGCCGGAACGTATCCGATTGTACCTTCAAACAGGCAGGCCACTCGGCCCAGATGATGCTTACGCTCGATGACGGAACGCAAAAAAATACCATAGTCACATCCGCCGTCGCCAATAACTGATCCGATAAACAGGCGAATAAAGATTTAAGGGAAGTAAATATGAAAAAGCTGCAATTAAAAAACCGTGGCACGACAATACCACTGGCGCTCATTGCACTTGTCCTTTTGATATTAATGGGTATGTCACTGCTCAGTCAGGGACTCAACGCCCGAGTTTATTCGATACGGACAAGCTCCGACATGGCCGCCCAATGCGCAGCCGATGCCGGACTGACAAAAGCCCTGTACGAAATGAATAAAAAACTGGAAGTCAAACCCTGGTCGGGCAAAAACCTGCCGGTTGCAACAAGCACATCCCTGCCAAATTGCGATGCAATCTATAACTATACGGTCACGGGCATTTACGGTATCGGTTACAGGATCGAGTCCACGGGGATCTGCGGTCAGAACACAAAAAAAGTGTCTTGTACCTTAAAACTACAGGGCCCGTTCGACGCGGCGATTTTCACGGAAAACGGCATAACACTATACAATTCGGCCGAAGTTGACGGATACAATTACGGCAAAGGGGATAAAACTCTGAAAATCGGCACAAACAGCACCAAATCGGGAGCTATAGACCTGAAAAATTCGTCGGTCGTTAACGGTGACGTGTTAGTGGGCGCCGGAGGAAACCCGGACGATGTCATCGATAACAAGGGTACAATAACAGGCGAGACCGGCACTTTAACACAAGAATATGATATGCCATCAATAACGGCTCCCGAATGGCTGGCCTCGTTTCCCTCCGGCGGGACTATACAAAACGATACCACAATACACTACTCCGGGAAATATGACAGCATCAACCTCAACAGTGGCCAGACAATTACAATAGACGGCCATGTCATCATGTACGTTTCAGGCGATATGATTCTCAAGAATTCCGCAGAATTACTGATAAAAAAAGATGCTTCATTGACTCTTTATTTAGGCGGTGACTTCGAAGGTAAAAATTCGAGTGACATAAACAACGAGACAAAAATACCGAAAAATCTCAAGATATACGGACTCGACGACTGCGAAAGTATTATTTTCAAAAACAGCAGCGATTTCTACGGGACAATTTACGCCCCCAATGCACATGTAGAGATGAAAAACTCCGCCGACGTGTACGGCTCGGTAATATCCAAGAGCTTCGAGCAAAAGAATTCCGCCGACTTCTTCTACGATGCGTCACTCAAAGATGCATCCGTAAACGATGAGGCCGTCCGCTTCGTCGTAACAAACTGGCACGAGGAATAAAAACTATATTTAATCAATTATCCTGTTTACTAATAATTTGCTACATTCTGTTCGTAC
>CAYVXS010000373.1:0-3911 GCA_964454885.1 uncultured Pirellulales bacterium | reverse complement strand
GGCGACCATCGCTCAACGGCAAGGCAAACTGGAGCAGGCGCTGTCGCTTGCCGATGAGGTGCTGTCAGCATCACCCGACAAAAATTATCGCTTTCAGGTCGCGTTGCTGAAGGGAACGATAGCCTGCGAGCAGGGTGACCCGGCGCGCGCCAGGACAGCGCTGGTCGAGGCGGATAAGTATTACGTTACCAATGCCCTACGACTGGCTGCCAAGGAACGACTCGCCGGAAACATCCTTTTACTGGAGAAGAATCCGACGGAGGCCGCAGCGGCGTTTGATCGAGCGGCGGTCTTGTTTCAAACAGCGAAACACTATCGCGACATGGTGCTCGCTCTGCAACGCGCTGGCGAAGCATATCGGGAGGCAGGCGACAAGCAACGCGCGGAGGACCGGCTATCTCGTGCCACGCGTAGCCTGGCCGCCCAAGGGGAGAAAACGAAATGAACTCAGAGTAAGCTTTCCATCATCGCGGAAAATAAAGTAATAGATCAACTGTTTGCAAATCAACAAGTCAATCCTGAAGAAATTGCTACTCTAAGAGAAAAATCGGTAGATATATAATAAGTACAATAACTGTAATCTTATCCCAGTACTTTACATGCCTGTGATACGTTGCCGAGGTGCTTTGCTAATTCGAGTAGGCTGACTTTGTTTTGATGATTTTCTGATCTGTGGTCATTGTCTGACACTCCTTTCATTAGGTTTGCAGCAGCGTAACTCCACTTCGGCTACGCCTTCGTTCCGTTACGCTGCCATTCTACTACACCTTATTCAGTAAGTGTCAGATAAAGTCTTAACTATTACATTTTAATATGAACGAGTTTATCCGATTTCTTCGTCTATCCAGCCTAACAGCTCCTTGACGTCGTCGATGGTGATGTCACCCATGTGGGCGATTCGGAACGTTTGTTCTTTCAGTTTGCCGTATCCGTTGCCGAAAATCGTATTGTGTTTTTCCTGGATGGCTTTAATCGTTTCGGCGACGTTAATGCTCTTTGTGTTCTTCACTGTTGTAAGCGTGTTCGAGGCATATTTTTCTTCGCAGAACAGGTCAAATTTTCCCTTGGCCCATGTCCGAACGTATTCGCCCATTTCCTTGTGGCGCTGCCATACGTTCTCCATGCCTTCCGCTAACAGTTTTTGGCACTGGTAATTCAGGGCCATAATATGTGGGATGTTCGGCGTCGTCGGAGTCTGGTTCTTCTCGGCGGATTTAGCGAACTGCTGGAAGTCGAAGTAATATCCTCGGTTGGGGACATTCTTGCTCTTTTGCAGCGCCCTGTTACTGACCGCCGCCACGGCCAATCCCGGCGGAATAGCAAAGGCCTTCTGGACGGAGGCGAACACCACGTCCCAGCCGAGATCGTCGAAGTGCAACGGCAGACCGACCATGCCGCTGACCGCATCTACAAATACAAGAACATCCGGATATTTTTGCTTCATCATCTCGCTGATTCGGTAAACCGGATTCGTCAGGCCTGTGCTGGTCTCGTTATATACCAGCGTCACGGCGGCGTATTTATCGGATGCGAGTTTTTCGTCGATCATTTCAGGTGTGGTCGCCTGGCCCCATTCGACTTTCAGCTCTTCGACGTTTCTGCCGCAGCTTCTGGCGACGCCGGCCCACTTGTCGCTGAACGCACCGCAGCATGTGCAAAGGACTGTTTCGTCAAAATTAACACAATTACGAATGGAGGCCTCCCAGATTCCTGAGGCCGATGAGGTGGAGAGAAAAACGTTCTGATTGGTGAAGAGAACTTTTTTGAGCATATCGACTGTCTCGCCGTGCAGTTGTGCGTATTCCTTGCCGCGATGTCCCAATGTCGGGCGCGCGAGCTGCTGCAGGACATCATCATTGACTTTCACCGGTCCGGGAATGAATAATCTCGGGGGATTTTTCCAATCTACCATATATTTTCTCCATTCTTTTTAATTTTTCCCGTATAGCGGGAATTTCTGTGTTACTTTTATAACTATGTCCCCGCTTTTGCAGGGACGACGTTCGGTTCGATATCAGAATTTATAAATCGTTAAGCCCGAAAAGACTTTCGGATAGAAATAGGTCGCCTTTTGCGGCATTCTTTCACCGGCGTCGGTGACAGCTTTCAACTCTTTAATTTTGACCGGATTCATAAAGAATGCCACTTGTTTTTTCCCCGAGTCAACATGAGCGATGGAATCATCGATCGCGCTTGGGGTGTCTTTTAAATATTGAATATTTTCTCCCTTGGCCAGCCTGTCTTTATCAATGCCCAGTAAACCTTCCAGGATTAGTTTATGCAGCACTGTCAGGTCCAGCAATTTCGACTGCATGCTCATATCGGGTGCTACTTCGTCCATTTGGTGTTTGTCTTTCAGGACTGCGACGTAGAAGGCGTTTATCGAGCTGTAAATCCCGATTGCGTTGTTGTCTTTATCATGCTCGACTTTCATTTCCATGAGCATCTTTTGCCTTGCCTGCGATTTGGTTTGAGCCGTGCTGAATTTGTGCTCGGATATCCGGAACTTGTCCCTTAGACTGTTAATAAATGCGTCGGGATTAAAGTTATCAAGATTTCCGACAAGACGATGTGTCGCCAGAATTAACAGTCCTTCATGATAGGTATTGGCAAAAGCCATCATTTGATATTTGGCGGCCGGATTGCCGTTTTCCTTAGAGTAGGTCAGGCCGGTTGTGTATCGATGATGGCCGTCGGCTATGATGCAGCTTTTATCGCTCATCATATTCTCGATTTGCTCGATATCATTTTGAGCGGTTATCGCAAAAAGACGATGCCGCACTTCTTGCTCATCGACGAAGTCAATCAACGGTTCCTCGTTGGCGGCCTCTGTGATAATGTTGTCTGCGATTCTCTGCCGGTCCTCGTAGAGCATAAAAACCAGGCCGAAGTCCGCGGACGTCGATTTTTTCAGATTGAGCCTGTCGATCAGCGGCTTTTCGAGAATTTCTTCGTGTGGTTTGACGATTTTCCCGAATTCTTCAAGCTTTGCCAAAGCAATAAAGCTGTATCGCTGGAATTGAGTATTGTTTACCTTAAAATCCTGGACATAAGCATAGATAGATTCGTCCGTATCCTGCTTCAGCGCACCTTCATCGATCCACTCGGTCAAATGACCGGCGGCCCTTGTGTACTGGTTATTATCGTCGTTGTCGGATGGACTCGTTCGACCTTTTATTATGCGTACTATGTTGTATTTATTCTTTTGATAGAGCTGCTCCTGCTGATTGCTGTCGATCACATCGTACGGCGGTGCAATACACGCCGTTGCATCGCCCACTACTGCGGGGTCGAACCTGAACGCCCTGAAAGGCTTAAGTTGCATTTTTCTTTCTCTTACTAACTTTGGCGGTTGACTGATTAATTCACTGTTCACGATTTACCATCTCTTTCATTTTGCCGATTATAAAGGCCCGGATAATACAAAAGAAAACCATTTTTGTCAAACATGAACCGAAAAGTTTGAGAACGGATTATTTTTTTGCCAGGCACTCGTTTATTGCCGCGGCGGCGATTCGGCCCTGACCCATCGCCAGGATGACGGTTGCCGAGCCGGAGACGATATCCCCACCGGCATAAACGTTCGGGACAGACGTTTCCATCGTATGCTCATCAACGATGATTGTGCCCCATTTGGTCGTTTTAAGTTCCGGTGTGGTTTGCGAGATAAGGGGATTGGGCTTATTGCCGATAGCGATAATCACCGTATCAAGCTCGATAATGAATTCGGAACCTTCGATTGGGACGGGTCGGCGGCGACCGGAATCGTCCGGCTCACCAAGCTCGAATTTGAGGCATTCTATTGCAGTCACACAGCTGTTTTCGTCGCCGATGATGCGTTTCGGACTTTGCAGGATGTGAAATTCGATCCCTTCCTGTTTAGCGTGATGGACCTCCTCGATACGTGCCGG
>CAYVXS010000372.1:0-3920 GCA_964454885.1 uncultured Pirellulales bacterium | reverse complement strand
ACGGACTTGCAATCATAGATTGATATTCTTCTGATGGTCCGTTTTCTTCCCATAAAGCACCCGATAAATCCCAATCATGTTCCCGGGCCTCAGAAAATGTCTTCATGTAATATACTATTGCCCAGCTCGTGCATGCTCCTTCCAATTGGCCGCTGATTGGTGGAAAATATTTGGATGTTGTCCAGTCAATTGAGGCGGGTAAAGTCTCGTCTGCTGCAAGTTCTATGGTAGTATAAATTCCAGCGGTCTTCTGCATGAATCCCTGTTCTTCCGACATTTGCCGGGATGTGATTATTGCATTGTTACTCAGAATCGTATTACCTTGCGCATAGCCGATAATACATAAAAACAACTGGATTATTAATAAAGCAGTTTTTCTGTTTCCCATTTTTATTTCCCGCTTTCCTTTCGCATGATATCAGCATCATTTACTTCATTAAATGATTAAAAACACCCGAACCTCCATTTTGCAGACTTTATACCTATGAAAAGAGTTGTAAACATGGATTAAATCGTTTAAACAAGATCCCTTATACTACCCATCCTGCAAAATATTAATCATTATAGCAGTTATCGAGTTTGATTACAAGTAATCGTGGAAGTTGAAGATGCGTACATTTTTATCTTCCAACATACGTTATATGCCCTAACTATTTTGCAAAGCAAAACTAAGCATCGGGTGGCAGGTCATGGACATTTTTAGCTGAAAAATGGGGAATTTTCCCTACATTCGGCTGATTACTGGTATAATAATAAATAGCATACGGCGAGTAGCGTATGGCGGATATGTTATATAGAATAAACCCTAAGCACTAAATCCTAAATTCGAAAATTATGGATTCAGAAAAAAATGCAAAACAAAGCCAATTCTAACGGCAGAATTCAGAATACAGGAGACAGAAGCCAGAAGAATAAATGCAAAACGAACCCAATCCGGCTTCGCCGGGGGATAAAAAAATTCCCGAAGGGGACGAATCCTCCGGTATGTCTGCTTCCATGCAGTACACACCTGACGATTTTGCCCCCGTCGGGAAGCGTGACAACGGTAACTTACTTTGCCGCTGTCGAAACTAATACGGACGACCTATTATTGACAGTTTGCAAGCCATTGATTTACGTACATGACCAAATCATTCATGTTGATTACGCCATCCCCGTTCTTATCTTCGCAGATCGAACAGGTTATATCCGGTACGAAGTAGTAATCTTCGGTTTCTCCGAAATCGTATCCTTCCTGCGGGCCGGAACCGCCAGCACCGCTACCACCTTTCCAGGGCTGTTCGGAAAGAGTAATTCTCATCCAGATATTTTCGGGACCGGATTCCGGATGCCAGCAGAGGAACGCCGGCGTGGTTATCTCATGCATACCGCTCGACAGATTGAACAGAAGCTGGTTTTGTACCGCCCATTCGTCTATGTTGCCTTTGGTGGAAGACATAGTCGGATTTGTCGTGCTGTCGTCGTTCCAGTCGCCGTCCCTGTTCCAGTCGCACCAGACATTGACGTACATGTCTGTATTCGGGGTTACGACGTTGACGGTATATTGGAACGTTGCCCACTGGCCGTTCGGCATATTTATCGGGAAGACAACACCATCGTCTGCCCCGTCCTGATTGTTTTGCTGGAGCAGGGGGCTAATGTTATTGACACCGTCCTGGTCCACACCGATATCGGCTTCGCCCTCGAACGAAACACTGTTGCCCAGGAAAGCTATGCTCTTAGGATTCAGGTGGATCGGGCCGTAAGGTCCGGTACCCTTGCCGTCGTCAAAGACGGTGGGGAAATGGGCCGTTTTCGAGGTGGGATATGTAACCATATTTACGGAGTAATTGTTCGAACTATCGGGGGCATCACCGAGATCGTATGGACTCGGCTGTTCACCGCCGCCGCTACCGCAACCTATATTGAGTACACCCAGTCCCTTATCCAGATTGTTAAAGCCTCCGACTTCAATCAGGTACCGGCTACCTGCCTGTACGTTGACTGTGACCTCGGCTTGCTGCCCGCATGAATCGGAATCGTCATTGCAGGCGATTAATTTGCTCTGTTGCGGCGGGCACGAAGTGCTGCTATAGACTGCCAGTACCGTATCGAAGCTGCTGCCGCATGTACTGATAGTGGCCTGGCCGGTGCATGATGCTGTATAAACGTACCAGATATTTGGGCCGCGAACACATAGTCCGGGACCGTCGAAAGTCGCATTTGTAGTATCGAACGACAAATTTTCTACCTCGCCTATCTCCATGGCGTTCTGACAGCTATCGTTATACGACTGCTGACTTTCATAAATGAAATGTAAGACACCCTGGCCTTTATGGGAGCCGTATCCGCCAATCTCAATCAGATATGTGCTGCCGGCAGTTACGTTAATGGTTACCTCCGATTGCCAGTCGCAGGCGTCATCGTTGCATGCGAGCAACCGGCTGCTTGTCGGATAGCACGACGAACCACTATAGACGGCAAGTTTGGTGTCGAACTGGCTACCACAGGTGTTGATAGTAACCTCACCGGTTATAGTGGCTGTGTAACGGTACCAGATATTGGCACTGTACATACAAAGGCCGGCTCCGTCGAACGTTGCCTCTGTAGTATCGTAATACCAACTATCAACTTCTTCGATTGGCGTTGCATTGTAACAATTATCGTTTTGTGGCGCGGCTTCCACGATGCCTCCGGCAAAAAGCAGGATTCCCAGAACATACGCCGTTGCCATTGTTACCTTACGACTTCTCATGATATTATCCTCCAAAAAAGTCATACTAACTGTTCTTGTTTATTTTGTCACTTCCGCAAGCCTGATTAGCTCGTGGTTATTCGTACGTTATCTATTTCGCGACCATCCGAAGGTACCGGATAATTGTCATATTGCTGGAACTTGATCCTCACATCGGACAAGTCCGTACTTCCGGCATCTATCTGAGCCTGTGCGATTATGGCGTCCAGGGCGTAAGACCTGTCGGTATAAGAACCGGCGAAATAATTGATTCTCACCCAGTGAATGCCATCGACGCTCAGGGAAATACCGTCCCCTTTGTAATGACCTGTGAAGCTCGCCGGGATAGTATTTACCTCGTCTCCCAAATCGAAGTGGTCGAATGTCAGTGTCACGTTGCTCTTGCCGGTCAGATTCACATGCAGAATCGCTTCGTTCAAAGAATATGTACTGTCAGCTACGGAATCGTCCATTCTTAAACGTCCGCCCACAACCTGGATACGTCCGTTATTGTCGGAGTAATACTCCCAGCCGCTGGATGCACCCGGCAAACCGGAATTGAAGTCCTGCGTGTAAGGAGTTGATTGAATGACCAGGTTTGAGGTTATCTGGATATTATCGAATTCACGTCCATCATCTGTCGGTGACGGATAATTGTCGTACTGCTGGAACTTGATCCTGACATTGGAAAGGTCCGCACTTGGACCGAACAGACTAACCAGGTTCAGATCCAGCGAAATATGTGAAGAGCTGGTCAGGTCGGATATCTTAATCCAGTTGGTACCGTCTATGCTGATAGCAATCCCGTCTGCCTTATAATGACCTGTGAAGTTCGACGGCATCGTGTTATTCTCGTCATATATCGAATAATGATCCAGCGAGAGATTCACGTTTGTCTGGCCTGTCAGATCCACATGCAGGATTGCTTCATTCAAGGAATATGTGCTGTTACCGATTGAGTCATCCATTCTAAGACGTCCACCGACAATCTGGATACGGCCCTCGTTGTCGGAGTAATACTCCCATCCACCGGAGGCATCCGGCAGGCCCGAACTGAAGTCCTGCGAGTATGGAATCGCCTGCGGTACAATACCTGACGATATTGCCGTTATCTGGATATTATCGAATTCCCGTCCATCATCTGTCGGTGAAGGATAATTGTCGTACTGCTGGAACTTGATCCTGACATTGGAAAGGTCCGCACTTG
>CAYVXS010000371.1:0-3921 GCA_964454885.1 uncultured Pirellulales bacterium | reverse complement strand
CGATGGGAAAAGCTGTAATTTTATAAACAATATTACCTTTGACACTCGTAGAAGCAATGCCAGACCAGATATACCACGACATAAAAGCCCATACGACAATTATGGCTATTATAATAGACAACAAATATCTTCGAGACATTATTTTATTTGTCTAACCTAAAGTCCCTGCTTATTTTTCCTTTCGCAGGAAAAGCCAAACCCAACCGTGACGCTCGTATTCGGAGGGCAATTTTGAACGCAGTTCCGACATTGTGCTTCCAATTTTACTCATTTCCTTTTGGAGTTCATCTATTTCCTCTTTCGATACATTAAGCGAAGGACCATTTAACTTCTGTATAAGCTCTCCATAACGTTGCTCCATCGGCTCCAGCTCTTTGCGAATCCTATCGTATTCGGCTTTCTCCTCGTCTGTCGGCTCGGGCAGGTCGGGCTTTTGCATAGCGAAATCACCGACAAGTAGATCGAGCCGGCCGTCACTATTCCAGTCGGCCACACAAATCTTCGAGCGGCTTCCCCGGCGGACTTCTTTTGGCGCTTGTGTACTCATAATCCTCTCGACTGACGGTACAAGTTTAACAGCCGAAGCCAATTTAGGAGAAGTGACGGATCCCGTATTTTCGAACAGTGATACACTACCGTCGTCGGCGCCAACGAGCAGGTCCAGGTCACCGTCATCATCCCAATCGGCGGCGCACGGTCCGGCACGGCTTGCAACGCTTGCGATTTGCTTTTCCTTACCGAAAGCATAAGAATCAGGTGTCCCTTCGTTTGGAATTAGATACACTTTCCCGTTTATCGTACCAACAATAAGGTCATAGTCCCCGTCACCATCCCAGTCGGTAAGATGTGCGGTTGAAGCTGTACCGGTGGTTGCGATGGGATTTTCGTCCGTACTTTTGAATTTTTTTCCATGATAGATAACAAACTTTCCTTCGTTGGTCTCCTCTGTCGTTGTGGTTCCGGCTATTATAGTGTATTTCCGTCCGTTCATAATAATGTTGTCTTTTCGCGGTCCACCGCCGATATTTATTATTTCACCATTCTTGTAAGTCAGCATTTCCGGCGCTGCAAAGGTATTGTCAGGACCACCTTTGAAATGGAATATTTCGCCGGGCCAGGAACCGGAGATAATGTCAATGTGGCCGTCGTTGTTTATGTCCACAACATGTGGACCGAATCCGATGCATCAGCCACTCGGGACACGGCCGTCCTCTTTTCCGTCCTTGAATTTTACACCGGCGGCAAGTTTGGGCTGCGAATTCGTGCCCTCGTTTCTATATACCCAGAGGATGCCGCTACCGAACTGACCGACCAATAAATCCTTTACTCCGTCGCCATCGAAATCGCAAACAAAAGGTGCCGCATGACCAGTTTCCGTGTCAATCGGCTTGCCCGCAGCCTCTATCCTAATTGGGGATTCCAGTTCCGGTGACAGACCGGCGTTTTCCGTCGAAATTAATCCCGCTAAAATCAAAGCGAGTGCTTTTAACATAATTGTCCGTCCTTTCTACGATAATATTAAAAATAAATAACGGCTTCCAACCCGGGAATAAAATTTACAACGGCTTGATATACGGCTCTATCGCTCTGGCTTGAGGATGCCGGGCAACAAAATTATCTCGTTGTCTTTGGTCGGAGAATAAATACAGAGCATAACCGCCCCAGCCGCCGCCGCAATATTTACACGCTAAGCATTCTTTTGATTCTATCAAAGACTCCATACCCTCGGCCAGCTGGAGCCGGTAGCTCATCTGTATCGCTTCGGCCAGTTTATCCACATCCTCATACAGCACTGCCTCTGCAGCAACCTGGCCGGCCTTATAAATCGCATCGTAATCACGGTCTCGTTCGGCGATATCCGGAGTGTCATGTTCCTGATTGGTATAGTTAATCGCCATAAGCCCTTTGAGCATACTGCCGTTGCGCTTGAGGTGCAGGACGGGATGTCGGCCGCTCTGCCAGACACACAAACCCGTCTCTTGAATTATCGCCGGGTCCTGCCAGCCTACGCCAAGATTAAGCTCACTCAGCACACCGTCCTCGCCGTTGAGAATAGCCCAGGCACCGCTACCTCCCATACCGGACCGTTTTTCATAGTCCCAGCAGTTCAGTGACACCAACGGCGATATGGCACAATTGACAATAAAGCCTCCCTCTCTTGCGAACCGTGGAACATCCAGCCAGCCCCCGGCGAAATCCACCCGCAGCGGTGCTTCCTTCGGGGCGCGAATCCATTTGACGATACCGGTCGTCGAAATTGGTTTGAACTTCGGCGGAGTTTTCGGCAAAACATAATACTCCACACCGTGTTGAGCGCAAAGAGCACTCTTTAATTCGCCGTATTTATCATCCTCGGTGACGGCTAATACATCAGGTTTAATCCGGAGTAAATGGTCTTTGAAATCCAACCCAATTTCCATGTTCTCACCCACGACAACATCATCCACCATCTCCAGTGCCTGGATGATTGCCTTTTTATGGTCCTGGGGGATAGAAGAACGCCGGTTTTTATGCACCCATAAAACATCGTCCGAAGCAAAGCATACCGTCAGGTGATCGCCCAAAGCCTTGCAGTCGTTGAAGAACTGTACGTGTCCGGCGTGGAGAATATCGTAACAACCAGAGACAAATATTTTTTTCATAACTACTCCACTTCGTGCTTTATTATTAACTTTTATTTATGGAATGAATTATAACACCCTCCGACCGATTTTGTTAGAAATAATCGCTATTTTTTGCCTAACGACCATACACCTTGCTTCTGTGCTCGCTCAGATACCACCGTTTGTTGCTATGTCATTGACATCATTAAATGTCTCATAAATGTCATAACCTTCAAGGCCTTTGGCATCGCAATTAAAACCAAAATACAATGCCGTCAAAACACAAATCAAAGTTATTTCACCTGCTCGCCGGGGATATTTTTGCATGAATATCGTGATATTTTTTAATGGAAAAAACAAACAGATTCTCGATAATCTTTGTAACATACATAGGACAAAGTATGAATGGATCAGTTAATTATTTTGTACGAAAGAGGATGACCTAAAACAGAATTTATCCTTAAAGATGGTAGATGTAGCTATAAGTAGGGATCACCAACATATATTTTTACCGTATATCGCCCGACTATGAATAAATCGATATAAGTTTTATGCTATCCCATTTCAGGCAAAATCCTTATATTATGTTTCGAACATTCGGATAAAATTGAGTTAAAGATATTGGAACGGTAAAATTGAAATAATAAAACCGTCATTAATATTCAAGAATTAAGGACTGAAAATGTTTATAGACTATGTAAGCCTGATGCTGATAAATATGGCGGGGGGGCTGTTTGTATTAGCCTCGTTTCTCTTAAAAGATATTGACAAAGAAAACAACCGGTTTTGGGCACCGGTATTTGCTATACCCGGATTGATAGCGGTTATCTGTGGATTCGCCATGACATTCAGCTGGCCTTTGCCAAAACCGTACAATATTGCCTACGGAGAAACTTCTGTTTTGTTGGGATTTCTTTTCCTGGCGACGGCATGGTCTCTGGCCAAAGAATGGGAGCTTTATCCATTAGGCATTTATGCTTTTTTCGCGGGACTGGCGGGAATAATTATCGGGATTCGAATTATAAATCTCGGTCTGACATTAAGTCCGCTGATCTCCGGTATCGGTTTTATATTGACCGGCTCAGGAGGTGTCTTTGCAGAATTAATTTTATTAAATCGCCGGAGAAAATGGCTAAGATTTATCGGCGCCGCTGTTATGGCAGCAGCGGCCGTTATTTGGGCACAAACTGCATATATCGAATACTGGTCACACCTCCATATAAACGGCAGCTAAAAAACAGTATAATATATTCCGCCTATGTCAATTCCTTTTTGCCGATGGATTGGTCCGATGAAGAACGAAAAAGCATCCAACGAC
>CAYVXS010000370.1:0-3923 GCA_964454885.1 uncultured Pirellulales bacterium | reverse complement strand
AAGAAGCACGTCGCGGACTTCCTTGTGCGCGCGGATGTATTCGATGCCGCGGGCGATATTCTCCCGCGCGAGATGATGATCCTCGGAGCCCACCATTCGCCGCCGCGTGCAATGGCGGCAGTACATCGAGCAGACGTTGGTCAGGTTGAGGAAATAAAAGTTCGGGTACCTGACGGCAAGCTCTTCCATCGCCGTAACGTACATTCTCATAAACTGCTCTTCGTTGTAAAATGGCCCCGTGTGCTTGAACCGGTTGAGCATATTTGTCCTGAACCACGGGAAAAACTGCAGGATAATAGGCATATTTAGCTGTGAGAGTGTTATTATCATCAGCTCGCACTGGCTGTCAAGATCGTTGAGCTGCTGCTCCTGTTGCTCTTTTGAGACGACGCGGTTTAATTGTATCTCTGTGATCGGGTCCATCATAGCGTCGTGTTGCGAAAGTATGACCGCATCAGGATTGCCTTCCAGAACTTCCTGTGCATAATCGATGAGAAAGGTGTACGGGTTTGTCTGGCCGAATTGCTGGAAGCTGTAGAGATAATCGAAATCAAAATATTTTTCGGGATTTGATTTCAGTTCATGGATAATGTATTCGAATTCGCAACCACCGAGAAAATATAATAGCGGTTTCATGTGTGTCATCCTGAACCTTGTTATTAATCTTATATAACTATTGTTTTTTCGGCTTTTTGGGATTAGAATCTGTAAAAATTAGGTCATGTAAATAAATCAAAACCGACAGGATGAATGTGAAATAATGGTCGTTTAATATTAATTCAGGACGCAGGACAATAACTTTAAACGGATTAAAAAAAAGATTTGCCAAAAGCACGAGTCAACTGCTTAACTTCACGCAAGGTTCCTACCTGGAGAGGACTTCCCGCCCGATATATGCAGTAATTTTTCTTTTGCCTTTTATTGCTTTCTACGAGCTGGGGACATTCAGCATTAACACGGATGTCCTGAACCAGTCGCAGATTCGCGTTGTGGCGTTTGTCTGGCTGCAGCACCTGCTCGAATCTTTGGGCTTTGGAGGTAAATTTGCCTGGGCTGCGCCGCCTTTGGCCGTTATTGTAATTTTGCTGTCACTTCAACTTACATCTGGCAAGCAATGGTACTTCTGGGCGGGTGACGTTTTCCCGATGATATTGGAATGTGTCCTGCTTGCAATTCCTTTAATTGTTCTGACGTTACTTATCAGCTCGACCGGGACCCAGAGTAGTTCCGGCCGGTTCAATGAGACAAATATACATACTGTCTCGCCCGTGGTTTGTTATGCTGCGCAAAGCGATGGTATTCCGCCGCCTGTTAACGATATTGAAGGGGCAGAACGGGTGCATTCGTTACTGGCCAATATAGTTACCGGGATAGGGGCCGGGATTTACGAGGAGCTCGTTTTTCGTTTAATTTTGATATGTATTTTGATAATGCTGTTTCAGGATGCGCTGAAGTTCAGTCACGAAAATGCGATTATCCTTTCGATAATGATATCAGCGGCGTTATTCAGCGCCCATCATCATGTGGATTTCATAAGCGGCAGGCCGAATCTTGTGGATCCGTTCGACTGGACAAGGTTTATTTTTCGGACTATCGCGGGTATTTATTTTGCCATACTTTATGCAATTCGCGGTTTCGGAATTACGGCCGGAACCCATGCTTTTTACAATATTATCGCGGTCTCCATTACAGCATGCTTTTTCGGTGGATAGAAATTTTTGGCACAGTTCCTTTTTTTCGAAAAAACTTTTTTCTTGTTAGTCTTTTACTTTGAATACCTTGTAGAATAATCGTCCCATAAGTGAGGTAAACGGTCTTATCAATACTGATAAAGGCCTTGAAATGGTGCTCTTATTTTGATATAATAATGGAAAGTAAGAGAAGAGTTTTTTAGTATTGGGATAGATTTATGGAATTACCACAAATCAATGTTGCTGTTGAAGAATTGATGTTCAGCCTGTTTCAACGACCTTTGCATCCTGAGCTTTTTCAGATCTATGCCAGCCGGCAGTTAAATACCGAGAACTACGAGACCATCATCTGGGTAACCGGATGCACTCATGTTGTCAGTGTATGCAGGCGATGTTTGCCTCAGTGAGGTGGTTAGCACCCCCGGGCAGCTATTACCTTCACGAGGATTGATTGAGCGTTTTCAGTTCCGCGGTCCGCGGACTCATAAATGTACGTTGAGTCGCGGCGTAAGTTATATGACCGATTTTCAGGTCGAAAAGATGAGTCCCAGCTTATATCGGCAGAGCCATACCGACCTTGAGCGTTTTGCTCGAAACAGGGGCGTTTTCGTGAAATTTCCCGAATTAGAGGTTGGCAAGCTTCAGCCGTTTTGTTATGTGGATTTCGAGGCGAGAAAAACTGAATTGCACATTCATACATTTGCCGCCTACCCGGATCAGGTGACAATGATTAAAACACAGTCATTGTTCGATTTTCAGTAATTGCCGGCCGGTCGGGCATGTCTAATTGTTCTGCATCTGGACGTTTTGTTTGAGCACGTGAAGCTTGGAGTGTATTTCCTCGGACATTTTGCTGTTCGGAAAATTAGTTATAATTTGCTGGCCGATATCCAGTGCGTCCGTCCACCGTTTTTCAGTCACAGAAATGGAAAACTGAACACCGAGATTGTGCAGCTTTGTCCTGAATACATCGCTGGCCGCCTCCTGGAGGGCCAAGGCCTCATTGGGAGTAAGGTACTGGTCGAGCTCTTTTAAGATTTCCAGGCTTCTGTCCGTTTCCTGATGTGTAATGGCGTCGTCCCAGGCAGCCAGAAGGATTCTCTTTCGTTCCTGCTTTTTATCGTTCAGAACTTGGCGCATGCCTTTTGCCTGTTCACTATCGGGATAATTCCTTATCAAACCTTCGATTTGAGCGCTTGCCCTGGCCCATTGACATTCGGTTAGCAGCTTTTCAATATGTGCTATGATTTGGTTGAGCCGTTCCTGATCGTTGGCATTGCGGTATTGTTCGGCCTGAATTCTTAACTGTTCGGCAAGTTCCTGATATTCCGTTCGTATAGCGATCTCATCGATAATTTCGTTGGCTGCCTCGAAATCCTGCATTTGCAGCTTCTCGAATACGGCTTCTCGCAGAGACTGCCTGTCCGAGTCACGGAATGCTATGGCTTTTGCCGTTTCGCTTATGCGGGTACTGTGATTTATTTGCGACAATCCATCAGAAATTTTTTCCAGCGCACCGGTTAGCTCTTCCAGTTTAGTGCTGTTGTCTCGAAGGGCATCGAGTATTTTAATTACCCTGGAAAGCATAGCAAGAAGGGCAACGAGAAAAATCAAAGCTCCGAGCAGGAAAACAAGCTGACGCAGCAGATTAGTTTCTGATGGCTGGAAGATGTCTGTAAAAAACGTCAAAAATATGACGATTGCAACGGCGACACAAATGATCACAATATGCCATTTGTTTCGCCTAAAGAAACCATCTTTTTTCGAGTCCATAATCCGGCTCTCAAAGAAAGTTATATCGATATCATTCTATAAATAATATCATATATTATAGCAGTGGTGTTGTCAACCATCGAAGATGTAAAAAATTGTATGTTTTGCTCCGGAACAAGGTTACAGGGAACATGCTTGTATGGTTTACCAGCTTTCCGTGTGCTCTGTCGTTCGCAATCGGCCGTGTACATTAAGAAACAGAAAAAGGTGCTTTTTAAATATTTGAGGATACTTTACCCTCACAACAGGAAATATACCTATTTTCTGTATTGCAGGTTGCCGTAGGACAGTCGTCCCTTATTCCTGTTTCTATTCTGCTTTGTCGCTTTCAGACTTTATTGCGAAACCGCCCGTTCTTCGGTTGACCATGCAGTTTCGTTGCCGAAGGCATCGCGCGCTTTAACACGGAAAATATGACCTTGTCCCGCTCTGCCAACCTGGACGGAGTATGTCGGATCT
>CAYVXS010000369.1:2549-3949 GCA_964454885.1 uncultured Pirellulales bacterium | reverse complement strand
AAAGCTCTTTTTGACCCGGATATTCGTCGTGCTGCGAAGTTTGTTGTTTTCGGATTGAATGAGCAGCTTTGCTATGCCGCCGATGCCGCTGAAATCGAACCATACTGGGGCAGACATCAGCACGAAAAACTCAGCAGAGAATATCCGTTTAAGGTTGTTGTTGCCGACTACGATGAGTACTCCGTTCCGTCGTGGGTTAACAGCCCCAGCAAGTTGGCGGGGGAAGCCTCGATACGTTTTTGTAATGATGCGATTGATGCCGCCCGGGATGGCATTATCGATGCGGTTGTGACTGCCCCGATCAGTAAAACGAGCTGGAAATTGGCCGGTTCCGAGTGGCCCGGTCATACGGAAATGTTTGCCGCCCGTTGTAAGTCTCCGCGGAAGGCGATGATGTTTATCGCCGGTCCTTTGAAACTGGCCCTTGCAACTATTCACGAAGCCCTGTTCGAGGTCAGGCATAAATTTACTATCGGGCGCGTTTTTGAGCCAATCGATCTGCTCAACGATGCCTTGAAAAACTACTTCGGTATGGATAATCCCAAGATCGGAGTTGCCGCTCTGAATCCCCATGCCGGCGAAGATGGTCAGTTCGGTGATGAAGAGCAGCGCATCATAACGCCCGCTATTTTGTTGGCGCAGCACCAGGGTATTAACTGTCACGGACCGTATCCCGCCGACACTTTATTTTTACGGGCGGCTCAGGGCGAATTTGATGGAGTAGTGGCTATGTATCATGACCAGGGCATGATTCCCGTGAAGCTGCTTAATTTCAAGCAGGCCGTTAATATCACAATAGGCATACCTATTATAAGAACATCACCTGCTCATGGAACTGCTTTTGATATAGCCGGTAAAAATCTCGCTGATGCATCCAGCATGAAAGCTGCCATAACCACAGCAATCCGGATGGCTAAAACAAAAAAAACTCTGGAATGTAGAATCAACAGTTGAAAAAGAGGTATCGTTTGGTTCGGCCTTTAGTAGGAACCAAGGTTTTTTTCCAAATAATAAGCTTTATGTTTTAATCGAAGAATCAAATTAAATTGTTACAATCCGCATCGCTTCTGTGTAAAATAGAAACGTTTCTAAAAAATATCCGAAAAAAATATTCCATAATCTTGATAAATTTCTGTGCAAACAAAACGGCAAATCCAGCAATTGCTTGAATCGGCGGATATTCGGCCAAACAAGAAACTTGGGCAGCATTTTCTCATAGATCTGAATCTTATGCGATTGCTTGTTGAATCGGCCTGTGTTCAAAAAGATGATTTAGTGCTTGAGGTTGGCTGTGGTACGGGTTCTTTAACCGGTCTTTTAGCAGAAAAATCCGGCAGAGTAATAGCGGTCGATACCGACAGAAAACTCATAGAAATAGCTAAAAATCAACTCGAAAAAGC
>CAYVXS010000369.1:0-2539 GCA_964454885.1 uncultured Pirellulales bacterium | reverse complement strand
AAAATATCGATTTTATCGCTTCCGACATACTCGAAAACAAAAGAACTGTCAGTCATAGTGTTATTAATTCAATAAAGCAGTTTCGGGAAAAATATGCAGGGCGATTTTTGTTAGTTTCAAATTTACCTTACAATATTGCCTCCCCGTTGATATTAAACTTGATAACCGGCCCAACAAGGGCAGATGAGATGTATGTTACGGTGCAAAAAGAAGTTGCGGACCGAATGACCGCTGGTTTCGGCAGTAAAGATTATGGAGTATTAAGTGTTTTTTTAGCTGTAACCGGGCAGGTGAAGATGATACGGAGGCTTAAACCGGCGGTATTTTGGCCCCGGCCTAAGGTGGATTCTGCTATGATAAGCTTCGTTTTCGATCCTAAAAAGGCTTCCAGAATCGAAAATATGGAACTTTTTGGCAGAATTGTTGGTTTTTTTATGCAATATCGTAGAAAAACTCTACTGTCCTGTAGTAAACTGGCCGGTGGTAATATTAAACATATTTTAGACTGGGTTGAGATTTTTGACATGTGCTCCATTAATCCAACATGGCGACCAAACCAACTTTCTCCTGATGGATATCTTGCTCTAACACAATATATGGAAAAAACTTGAAATTTTTATTGAAAAACCCTATGAAGTAGTATATAATTAAGTCGTAACTAAATGGACCTATTTTTATAGGTCTATTTATACCTGTGAATTACTTTAATGTTTAGCATGTTGTTCCGGGCAGTTAAAAAGGTTTCTTTGACATTACTTTTTCTAAAAAGGTTTTTGGCAATCCATAAAGAGCAAGCAAACTTATGTGAATTAACTTTAGTTATAGTAATATTCGAAAGATTTTTATTTGTAATTAATTAAATTTAACTTTTTTAATATCAAAAACAACAAATATAAAGAAGAAGGAAAGGGATTGGGTATGTGCAAGAAAAAAGGCTTCACATTAATAGAACTTTTAGTTGTTATAGCCATTATCGCCTTGTTAATGGGTATATTAATGCCAGCGTTGAATCAGGTGAAAAAGAAAGCAAGAAACGTCTTATGTCAGTCCAACCTCAAGCAATGGGGTAATATCTTTCTTCTATACACGAACGATAATAACGGCAATTTTAATACGCGCTTCGGTGACAGCGGCCGATGGATGGACGCAATGGTCGATTATTATATCACCACCGAAGACATACGCCTTTGCCCGACGGTTACGAAACTTGCGAATCCGGATGGGGCACAGGGAATTGATTGGTGGGGCACCACCGATTTAGGTTGGGGAATAATTCCAGGCTGGGATGCCGGTGGAGGACGTACAGAAGGTTTTTACGGAAGCTATGGAATTAATGGGTATGTTTATGTTCCCGGTGAGGATCCGCTTTATCAGCCGGCAAAGTGGTTCTGGAGAACTCCTTCCGTCAAGGGAGCAAGTGAGATTCCAATGTTCATGGATTGTTATTTCTGGTGTGGATGGCCGAATCATACCAATACACCTCCTAAATATGACGGTGAGAGATACAAAGGTGATGACAATGCGATGAACCGCTACTTCATCAATCGTCATGATGGATTTATAAATGCTGTCTTTCTTGATTTCACCGTACAACATGTCGGGCTGAAGCAATTGTTCACACTTAAATGGCATAAAGAATTCAATAAAGCCAATGCATGGACCAAAGCCGGTGGTGTCACTCCGGAAGACTGGGCAAACTGGGGTGATGGCTGGTGTGCGGAATTTAAGGACTATTAATAACATCTACATATAACACGCGTCTTTTACTTTTATAGGTAAATGTGTGAAAGGTACTTGGCACTGCCCGTATTAAATAATTGCTGTTTTATGCCGATGGCTGTGGCACTCGATATTCACCGCCACGGGAAGTGAAGCGATGTGACAGGGGGCTGTCTCGATTAAGCAGGCTAAAGCAGTTGTGTCACCGCCTAATCCCTGGGGACCAATTCCGAGAGCATTAATTTTCGAAATTAAATCCATCTCGAGCTCTGCGTAAAACTTATCACTGTTTATGTGGTCCAGATTTCTGCACAGGGCCTTTTTACTTAAAATACAGCTTAATTCGAAATTTCCGCCAATCCCAATCCCTACAACAAACGGTGGACATGCATCCGCCCCGGCAAGACGAACAACATCAACAATCCAGTCAGTGATCTCTTTTTTTTCAGCCGTAGGCTTAAACATTTTGAATTGGCTCTTGTTTTCGCAACCGCCGCCTTTGGCCATGAAGGTCAGTTCTAATTTTTCACCGGGCACAACGGTCTGATGAATGATTGCTGGTGTATTTGTGTCCGTATTTTTTCGTTTATTCATCGGTTCGGTGACAACGCTTTTTCTTAAAAATCCATTTTCATAACCGCCTGCGATGCCCTGATTAATTGCGTCATAAAGTGTGGCCCGTCCATTACCGGCGGGGGGGCTGATGCATACCTGCGAACCCTGATTTAGAAAAACTACAGCAAGCCCTGTATCCTGGCACAACGGGATTCTTTCGGCTTTTGCTATCCGGGCATTTTCTATAAGTTGGTTCAGAATTTTA
>CAYVXS010000368.1:0-3954 GCA_964454885.1 uncultured Pirellulales bacterium | reverse complement strand
CTGGTTAATGAATGTGAAATTTCCGCTGAAGAAAGTGAAATGATCACCCAGTTAGCCTCCGACGACTCTTCGACTGTAACAGAGAACTTTACCGAGCAGTTCATTTCAGGCTCAGATAAGTTCGATCTCTCGTATAAATCGATAACTTTTACTCCCACGACGGATGGCAGTTATTATAGCGCTACTATAAAGGACATCTCACAATTACCGACCGATCCTGCCGGTGGTACACACTTGTATCTGGGAGATGACAGTTATATGTTCGTTAATCTGAACGAACATAAAACAGTCAAAATTTACGGTTATAACTATGTCAGGTTTTTTGTTGGAAGTAATGGCTTCATAACCTTTACCAGAGGAGATATAAGTAGTTTTAGTACTCTATACAATCACTTTAGCACAAAGCGGATATCTTGTTTGTTCCAGGACCTTAATCCCGACTTAGGTGGAATGATTCGCTGGAAGCAATTGTCTGATAGTATCGTTATCACGTGGGAAGATATCCCCGGATATGTATCGAGTAAACCCAATACATTCCAGATCGAGATGTATTTTGACGGTAGAATTCAACTTTCATGGCTTGAAGTTTCAATAGAATATTGCGTTGTGGGTTTGTCTAAGGGATTAGGAACACCGGATAACTTTCAGGAAATAGATTTTTCGGATCTTTCCACATCATCGTCAAATACCCCTGGCAATGTTCCGGGAACTCCGTCAGGAAGAAAAGATCGAAGGAAGTAACCGGTCCACAATTAGCTGGAGGATTTTCTTTTAACCATCCAAAACTATTAGCCAAACAGGCAAAAAAAGAGCAGGTTGATTATGCAAAAAAGAACATTTGTATTAAAATATGAAAATAAAAAATATATCCAGCTTGTTACTATTGCGTTTTTTTTAATATCTTTGGTAAATTCGGGCGCTTTTGCCTTAGATCCGATGGGACCGACAACCGCAGGTTTGAGGCAAGGTCAGTCTGAAATCGGGATCGATTACATTAGCAGCACTATGGATCTTGATTTAAGCGGCGGTCAATATAGCGGTGAATTGCCAACTGCTGAACATCCATATCCATCAGGAGAAGCAGAATCTTTCACAATTGAAGATTTCGAAATGAACAAGATATATGCCAATTTCAGTTACGGTATCTGGGATGGCTGTGAATTGTATTTACGTCTGGGAGGAGTAAGTACTGAGTTTGGCGATTCGATCTGGGAAGCCGGTGAAAAATATGACGGTGATACAAGCTTTTCTTTCTGCCTCGGTTCCAGAGCAACCTTTTATGAAATCGGCGACCTTAAGATAGGCCGACTGATTCAACTAAGCTGGACCAGTCTGGATGGAGACCTGCAAATACCGGAATGGCCTGAACCAGATGCCGTTAATATCGACCTTCTGGAAGTCCAGTTCGCCATAGGAGCTACCTACACTGCACTGAACGGCACTTCGATTTATGGCGGACCTTTTCTCCATTTTGTTGACGGCGAGATAAAAGATACGTTCATCCGCGCACCGGGAATAACTCCGGAATACACATGGGACATCGAAGCATCTTCTACATTCGGCGGATATTTCGGTGCCCAACTGAACATCGCAGAAAACACTTTTCTTAACGTCGAATACCAACGCACTGGTGGTGCAGATGCATTTGGCCTGGGTTTCCTCTGTAGATTCTAAATCATGGATAATCTCTATGAACCTGGCCTTATAAAACGAAATCTATCTCCGCATATACAAACAATGCACTTCGAATGTGTTGACAGGGAAATCATCGTAGATTCGTATTGCGCATAAAAAAACCCCCGCTCGTTTACGGGGGTTTTTATCATTAATACATTTTTCACCACGATCAGTTCTTCAACGGATTCGGATCGTGACCGTCGTTTCTCGGATGAGCATTCTCATACACTTCCTTGAGCCTCGTTGTGGTCAGGTGTGTGTAAACCTGCGTCGTGGACAGTGACTGATGGCCGAGCAGCTCCTGTACGCTTCTCAAATCAGCGCCGTTATTCAGCATGTGGGTTGCAAAGCTATGACGTAATGTGTGTGGGCTGATCGCCGGATCAAGACCGGCCATTTTCAAATACTTGTCCATTTTCCGTCGAACGCTGCGGGTACTCAATCTTCGCCCGTGCTTATTCACGAAAAGAACCTTAGAATCAAAATTGTTGTTGTTTTGTGCACGCTTGTTTCTGAATTCCATATAATGCTGGATAGTTTGCAAAGCAGAGGCGCCGATAGGGGCTATCCTCTCTTTCTTTCCCTTACCCCGGACATGTATAACCTCGCCGAGAAAATCGATATCTTCCATATTCAGTGCAACAAGCTCACTGACTCTTATGCCCGTACTGTACAATGTCTCCATAATCGCTCTGTCTCTTGCACCGAGCCAGGTATTCATCGGAGGCGTTTCGAGCAACCTTTTCACCTCTTCGTATTCGAGGAAACGCGGCAGCTTTTTATCCTGTTTCGGCGTTCTCACCGCAGTTACCGGATTGGTGCTGATTTGGTTTCTTTTAACGAGAAATTTATAGAAGCTGCGCAACGTCGCAAGCTTGCGCGCTATCGTAGCACGTGAATACTGCTTTTCGTTGAGATGAGCAAGATACGCTCTGACCGAATCGGTTCCCGTTTTAAGAAGCAACTGATCGATATTGACACGAGCTTTTGTCGCCACGGCGGTAGCAGTACCTTCGTGATGACCGAACGATTCCGCGTCGCCGTCATCGGAGTGACCTTCGGCAGCTCCGCATAGAAAGTCGCTGAATTGTGTCAGGTCGGCACCGTAACATTTTGCTGTGTGTTCGGAAAAACGTCTTTCAAATTTCAAATAATCTAAGAATTTTTGGATAATCTTGCTTTCTTCCATCATAATTTACCTGTCTATTACAATTTTAGTTCAATTATTATTACACAAATACAACGTCGCTTGTCATAATTAATTAGCACTGAACTGAGCATCCGTGTTTTCACCCAATAGTTCGTCGGCCTGGACGACTAACAACTGCGTCAGTTTGAAACTGAGCACCGCAGCATCGAACCAATCGAAGTTCGTTCTTTCGTCCTTGGCCTGGTCTATAAGGGCGTCCAATAATTCGTCTTCGCATCCGTTCTCATAACGGAATATGAACTTCTCCGCTCCTTTATTCAAAACAAGTTGTCGTTTCATTTTTTTCATTGCAATCCAAAGAAAAGCCGTCGAATCGTTTACGCAACTTGCGATAAAACCGACGGTATCGAAAACTTTACAAGGCTTTTATCGGCCAATAAGGATTACGTCTTTACAAAATTGAATGAGAATAGATGTAAATTAAGAGGAAATTTTTGATAATTGTTTTATCGGCAGGTCACTTTTAGCAAGTGTAAGCAGCGATTTTTACTGAAAAGTCGCTTACTTAGCGGTGTTCAGGAAACAACTTTAAAAAAGATTTTATCATCTTTTTTTTCCGAACATATTACTCCCCTATCCAGAAGGTCAGTGACATACTTCAATGCTTCGTGCCGTGCGATGTTCATACCCGAACATATGTCATCTATCGAGCATGGCCTGCGTTTCAGCATTGAAAACAGGGTTTTAATTGTGCTATTTGTCGCAAAATCAGGATCGAAACTTTCGCTTTCTTCACCGGAAAGAAACTCAGAATCCCATGCCGGTGAAAAATCAGCTATAATTTCACAGTTCGGTCCCAGACATTCGGCTATGGAACTAAGCTTATCAGCATCTAATTTCCTGATAGTGGTCTCAGCAGTCGGCCGAACTGCGGTATTGAGCTGAACCCTGTCGGGACTAATACGCTCTATAACAGTCTTGATTTTGGCGATTTGTTCGGCATCTGTGTTGACTGCGTCTACGAAAAAAACCTCGAGCCATAACTGGCCCGCAAATTCCTTCCTAAACTCACATAAACCTGAAATGAGCATTTCCTGGCAGCCTTTTCTTGGGATGCCCGTTAAGAA